>JAVHVB010000332.1:0-25652 GCA_032160775.1 Pseudonocardiales bacterium
GTGACTACAACAAGACGGTCTCGTCGCTCGAGACCCGGGTACTCGTCACCGCGCGCCGAATGATCGACCTCGACGTCGTCACCTCGACCGAGGTTCTCGAGCACCCGACGCAGATCACCGAGACCGCACGCTCGGCGCAGGCACCCGAGCTGGCCGAGCAACGCCTCGTCGCGCTGCCCAAGCCGCGCGTCCCGGCCGGCCAGGGCGAATTGCCGACCGACCTCGGCGACTCAGGGGCGCGCGCGACGTCGTAGTCCGCTACTGGACGCCGGACCAGATCGGGTAGTTCGCGTCACCGTGTTCGAACTCGACCCAGATGTCGGCGCCGACATCGGGCAGATGGTGCTGGTCCGGAGTCGAACCGGCGGGCCAGCTCGGCACGGCCCAGGACTCGAAATCCGACCCGACGTCCGGCACCCGCACCTTCATCCGTCCGTGCTGCTCCGGGTCGACGTTGTCGACCACGATCGCCCGGTATTTGCTGTACAACGCTTCAGTCATCCCAGTCCCCTCGTTCGCCGGATCATCCACTGCTCGATTCGCCCACGACAAGGTGGTTGCCCGCAAAGGCCGAAATGCGGGCCGCCGCTGGCGAACCAGCACGAAATATGAAAGACAGACCGTGAACTTTCGTATGTCTTGAGATCACAGGGGGCGTCATGACGGACGTACTGCAGGTGGGGGTCGCGAGCGAGGACGTGCTGGACGTCCAGGACCGCCTGCGGTTCCTCGGCTACTACGACGGCCACATCAACGGCGAGTACGACACCGCCACGGAGACCGCGGTGACGGCCTTCCAGCACGCCATGGGGGGATCCGCGACCGGCACGCTCGACGTACACGGCGTGCAGCAGCTGCGCGACTACTCGAGCGCCTACCACTACGGCCACGGCGCCACGCACGCCGACTACGGGCATCACGACGACTACCACGGTCAGGTCGAGCATCATCACCATTCCGGCCATCACGGCCACGTCGAGCACCACGGTGACAACGAGGGCCACGGCCACGCCGAGGCGCACCACCCCGACCACGGTCACCGCCATCACAACGCGTCGCTGCCCGACGAGCAGGGGCACGTCGGCTCACCGATGGAAGAGGACGTCGTCCAGGGCAACGGACCAGAGTTCTACGGCCACGTCGTGCAGACGCTGACCAACATGCAGGAGCATGCCTTGCTGCTCGCCGAAATGGGTGATGCCGCGTACCTGCGCGGCGTGCGCCGGTTCCAGGACTTCATCGAGCAACAGGCCTCGATCTCGGAGGACTCAGACGCCTTCAGCGGGCACGTGGCGATGCAGGTCGCCCGGGCCGTGTGCGATGTCGTCGGGATCTACGCCTGCGGCAAGGTCACCATCGAGGGGCTCTCCTGGATCGCCGAGCAGATCTCGATGGGCGTATCGCACTCGACGAGCAAGATCTCCTACAGCGTGTTCTCCTCCGGCGACGCCAAGAAGATCCGCGCGTTCTACGCCCACGAGCTCACGCAACTCGCTCACGAGAACGCCAAGATCCGCAATGAGCTGTCCTGGCGGATCAGGGATGCGTTCCAGCCGCTGCGTGAATTGGCCAACCGGGGCAAGGCGTTGCCACCGGAGCACCTGGCGTGGATCTCGCGCAGCTTCTCCAGTGGCGGCCAGGATCTGGACGACGCCTGCGAGCACATGTTCGGCCTGCGCGGCACCGCCGGGATGGGCGCGGTCGAGGACGACGTCTACTCAGCCCTGGTCGACAAGTTCTGGGCGGCGCGGCAGGGCTGAGCGCGTCCTCGCGCGGCTCAGCCGACGTCGAACGGTTCGGTCGCGCCGGAGAACGTGCGCAGTGCCCCACCGGGGTCGAGCGCGTCGCCGAGATATACGAGCCGGTAGTGGCCGTCCGGCGCGGAGGCCGGTACGTCCCATGTGACGGTGACACGAGACGCGGATCGGCCGGCGCGCCGCCAGTGGAACCGGGTCGACCAGTCGCCGTCATCGGCGACGCGGAACCATCCGTCCCCGCGCTGATGCTGTACCTCGAGGTAGGTGCCGCCGTGGCGCAGGTCGTTGTTCGGGTAGGCGCCGACGAACTCGGCGAGCACGGTGTCCCCCCGGCGGTAGGTGCGCCGGGGCGGCACGAGCACCTGCCCGAAATCACCGCCCGAGGAGGTGTCGACCTGTCCCCTCGCCCGACGACCCCTGCCACCTCTGCCGCGCACTCGGGCGGACAGATCCGGCGGCGGGTTCCCGGGTTCGACCGGTTTCCCGTCGCGCATCGCGGTGGCCAGGGCTGCGGCCGTCTGCACGAGCGCCGGCAGCTCCCACCGCCCGTAGAGCGTGCTGCCCGCCTCGTAGCGCTGCGCCAGGTACTCCTCGGGCGTCGTGACGTAGTGGATGTAACCGTTGCTGTATCCGGCGACCAGTACGTGGGGAAGCGGCGCGCCGACGATCTCGGCGACCGCTCGGCGCAGTCGCAGGCCCGAGACGATGGTGATCTCGGCCGGTAGCCCGATGAGATAGAGCGGGCCGAGCCGGACGAGCTGCACCGGGATGCGCTCCTGGATCAGCGGCGAGAGCCGGTTCGCGACCCGCGGCAGCACCAGTCCCTTCGGCGCCTGCGAGTCCTTCAGCGCGGGGAACATCCGGTACGCGACCTGCGCGGAGACGGTGTCGAACAGCGGATTGCGGCCCTGATGGAAGCCGACGAACCCCTTGCCCTCGTCCGTGCCGGCGATCTGGCCGGCAGCCGCATACGGCCCGGACGTGCGGTGCGGGCGCCCGTCCGGGCAGAACTGCGCGTCCACCGCGAAGTCGGTCAGGTCGATGTAGGTAAGCCTCGTGTCCACGCCGCCGACGACCTCGGTACCGGTCCCGACGAGCGCCGCCGCCGCGTCGTACTGCCGGCGACCGATGATGCGGGTGTTCTCGAACTGGTCCTCGGTCGGCCCGCTGCCGGGACGGCCGTTGAGATTCGGCGACATGTCCCCGGCGTTGGTCTGCGCGAAGGCGCCGATGAACTCCGGCTGTTCCTCTGACAGGTAGTCGACCTCGCGCGTCAGCCGCTCCCACGCGTAGGCGGCGTAGCCCTTGTTGTCGCTGGAGATCAGCCGGTTCCGGTTCGTCATCGACGTGCCGTGCGTGGCGAACCAGTTCACCGCCCCGACGAGGTTTCCGTCGCGTTCGATGGTCAGCAGCGTCGTCTGCGGATCGATGGCGTCCGGGAACATGTCTCGGTCACTCGCCGGATTCAACTCGAACGAGCTCCGCGACCGGTTGACACTTGCGTCGGACAGAACGCCAGCCGCCAGCTGCAGCCGGGCAGGCGAGACGTCGCGGTGTGCGTGGGCGACGGCCTCGACGATCCCGCCGACGATCGCCTGGAACGTCCTGGGGTGGAAGCCGCCGGTGGTGACGTTGTAGAGCGTGTGGTGTGAGTAGCCACCCGGACCGCAGTGCGTGTGCGTGCAGGTGAGCATCGTGTTGCGGTCGCTGTACCGCTCGCCGTACTCGTCGGCGAGCCGGCGCAACACGGCTTGCCGAATGCTGTCGAACACGAGCGGCAGTTCGGCCACGACCAGGAGCCACGGGTCATCCGGCGCGGCGGCGTCGGCGAAGACGAAGGCTCGCGCCCGCAGGCGCAGATGGATGCCGGCGCTCTTCTGATCGGACTTGCCGTAACCCATCATCCCGCAGTCGGCCGGCTCACCGGTGACGTCGGCGATACCCCGCCCGACCAGAAATGCCATGCCGAGAGCCTGCCGGTCGACCGTCGGCGCGGCAACGCGGGGCGCGACCCGTTGAAAACGCTGAGAGCTATAACGGTGAGGTCACAGTTGTGCCGGGTAACGTGACCAGGACATCCCAGTCGACAGGAGCTCTAGTGACCCGACCCCCCAGCCCGCGCGGCGGCCAGTGGCCGACGCCCGGCAAGGGCCGCGGCCAATTCCCGTCGACCGATCGCGGGGGTTGGCCGGCCGCTCGCGAGGACGACGGTTGGGGCCCGTCGACCGCCGTCTACTCCTCGGCGGCTGCTCCGGCGCCGAACCGGCGCGGTTTCTATCCCGGTCAGCCGAAGACAGCACCGCCGGCCAAGGACGGCGCCGAGTGGGCACCCGCCGGTCCGCGTCCAGGGCGCGAGCAGCGCGCGGTCAAGGCGGCCGAGCGGCGCACCGAGCGCAGCGTCGCCGCGCTCGAGAACCGGGACGCCGCACCGGAGCGCGGGCTCACCTGGTGGGCGGCACTGTTGGTCCTGCTCGGCATCGCCGCACTGGGCGCCATCATCGACGCCGCCGGCTCGATCGAGGGCAAGAGCGGTTTCAACGTCGGCATCGTGATCGCGTCGGTCATCGCGGTGATCGCGGTGAAGCGCTCGCACATGTTCCCGGTGGTGATCGCCCCGCCGATCGTCTACTCCGCCGGCGCGCTGTTCCAGTACTACATCCGTCGCTCGACCGCATCGAGCGGGCTGAACAAGCGCCAGGTCTTCCTCGACGCCGCGGCGAACTACTTCGTCTACGGCTTTCCGGCCATCGCCATCGCGACCGCCGCCGTGCTGATCATCGCCGGCGTCCGGCTGATCAGCCGGAAGTAGCGGGCCCCGCGCGCAGCTCGCGGCGCAGCTCCTGCGGCAGCGCGAACGCGAGCCGCTCCTCGGTGTGCGTCACTTCCTCGACGTCGTCGTAGCCGCGTTCGGCGAGCCAGTCGGTGACCTCACGCACCAAAATCTCCGGCACCGACGCACCGGACGACAGACCGACGGTCTGCACGCCCTCGAGCCACGCCGGATCGATGGCCGCGGCGTTCTCGACGAGATGCGCGACCTGCGAGCCGGCGGCGCGGGCCACCTCGACCATGCGCACCGAGTTGGACGAGTTCGCCGAACCGACGACCAGGAACAACTCGACCTGCGGCGCGATGACCTTGACCGCGGCCTGCCGGTTCTGCGTCGCGTAACAGATGTCGTCGGAGGGCGGCGACTGGAGCAACGGGAAGCGCGCACGCAGCGCCTCGACGGTCTGCATGGTCTCGTCGACCGAGAGCGTGGTCTGCGAGAGCCACACGACCTTGTCCTGATCGCGCACCTCGATGTCGCCGACCGAATCCGGCCCGTCGACGAGGGTGATGTGTTCGGGCGCCTCGCCGCTCGTCCCGACGACCTCCTCGTGCCCCTCGTGGCCGATCAGCAGGATGTCGTAATCGTCGTTCGCGAATCGCCGCGCCTCTTGATGCACCTTGGTGACCAACGGGCAGGTGGCGTCGATCGTGCGCAGGTTGCGCGCCGCGGCCTCGTCGTGCACCTGCGGCGCGACGCCGTGGGCGGAGAACACGACGAGTCCGCCCTCGGGCACCTCGTCGTTCTCCTCGACGAAGATCGCGCCGCGTTCCTCGAGCGCGCGCACGACATGCAGGTTGTGGACGATCTGCTTCCGCACGTACACCGGCGCACCGAAGTGATCCAGCGCGTGCTCGACGGTCTGCACCGCGCGGTCGACGCCCGCACAGTAGCCGCGAGGCTTGGCGAGCAGAACGCGCTTGCTACGGTCCGCCACGCCTTCGATGGTACGGATCGAGCGTTTAGGGCAGGCTGGACCCCATGCAGTTACCGGGTCCCGTCCGCGCGATCGTCGGCCTGCTCGCCGCCACCGCGGAGGAGGCGAAGCACCTGCCCGACCGGGCGATCGAGCTGCCGATGCTGGCAGTGAGCAGCGCGTTGCAGATGTCGCTGCGCGCCCAGCAGCGCTACGCGCGTCTCGCCGCACGCGGCGACGACGTGATCAACCGGCGACCGGCGAGCGACGAGCCACCGTCCTGGGCGACCTTCGACGACCCGGTGTCGGCCAACGACCTGCGCGTCACCGGGTTGGACGATGCCGACCCGGCATTGCGCGCCCGCGCTGCGAGTCAGCTGCTCGACGAACTGCTCGGCGGCGTCGAGGGCAGCCCACCGGCCCGATTGCGCTCCGCGCCCGAGCCGCCCGAGCCGCCCGAGCCGGGCAGGCGGTCGACCCGTACTCCGACGAAGAAGCAACCCGCGGCGAAGAAGCAGGCCGCGGCGAAGCAACCCGCGGCGAAATCCGCGCCGGTCAAGAAGACGGCGGCGAAGCGCCCGGCCGCGAAGAAGGCCGGCGGGCCGGCCCGTGCCGACAAAGCGATCAATGCGCCGCGGCACACGGCACCGTCGCGGTTCGACACCGTCGAGGACGACTGACCCGACGTGGCGCGGCTGGAGACCTCCGCCGAGTCGCCGGTGCCGGTGCGCGTGGTCGCCATCCGGATCGGCGAGTGGATCAACCGGCTCGGTGAGATCTGGGTCGACGGGCAGATCGCCCAGCTCACCCGTCGTCCCGGCGTGGCCACCCAGTTCCTCACGCTCCGCGACCCGGACGCCAACGTCTCTCTGCTCGTCACCTGCCCCCGCGGGGTGCTGCCCGACTCGGCCGTCGAGGGGTCAAGGGTCGTGCTGCGTGCCCGGCCGGACTTCTACCTGGAGCGCGGGACGCTGAGCCTGCGCGCCACCGAGGTGCGCGAGGTCGGGCTGGGCGAGCTGCTCGCCCGGTTGGACGCCCTCCGTCGGCTGCTCGCCGCGGAAGGGCTCTTCGCCGCCGACCTCAAGCGACCGTTGCCCTTCCTGCCGCGCACGATCGGGCTGATCACCGGGCGGGCGAGCGCGGCCGAGCGGGACGTCGTCGAGAATGCCCGCCGACGGCTTCCGGGCGCCCGGTTCCGGCTGGCCAACGTGGCGATGCAGGGCGCGAACGCGGTGACCGAGGTGGTCGACGCACTCGAGCGCCTGGACCGCGACCCGGACGTGGACGTCGTGATCATCGCCCGCGGCGGCGGCAGCGTGGAGGACCTGCTGCCGTTCAGCAACGAAACGCTCGTGCGTGCGGTGGCCGCCGCACGCACCCCGGTGGTGAGCGCGATCGGCCATGAGACCGATCGGCCCCTGCTGGATCTCGTCGCCGATGTGGCCGCGTCGACGCCCACCGATGCCGGGCGGCAGGTGGTGCCCGACCTCGCCGACGAGGTCCGGCAGGTGCGCGACCTGCGCACTCGGGCGCGCGGCCGCATCCGCGCGCGCATCGACCGGGAGGCCGAACTGATGGCCGGGCTGCCGGAACGGCTGCGGGCGACTGTGCGCGGCCGGCTCACTCGAGACTCGGACGAGATCGCGCGATGGCGTGCGGGTAATCGGCAGCACCTGACCAAGCTGCTGGGCAACGCACGGGTCGACCTCGACCACGTGCGCGCGCGGGTCCGCGCACTGTCACCGCTGGCGACCCTCGAGCGCGGCTACGCGGTGGTGCGCCTCGGCGACGGCACGATCGTCCGCGACCCGGCAGCCGCGGTGGGACCGCTGCGCGTGCGGGTCGCGGGCGGTGAGTTCGACGCCGCGGCGCTGGACCTAGGCTCAACGCCGTGAACTACGAGGCCGCCCGCGCCGAGCTGCGCGAGATCGTCGCGAAGCTGGAGTCCGGCGGCCAGACGCTCGAGGAGTCACTCGCGCTGTGGGAGCGCGGCGAGGAACTGGCCGGCATCTGCCAGCGCTGGCTGGACGGGGCCGGCGAGCAGCTGGACAAGGCGATCGCCGAGCACGACTCCGGGGAGTAGCGGGCCCTACTCAGGGTCGAGGTTGTCCCGTGCCCACATCGCCGCCGAGGTGCGGTCGCTGACGCCGATTCGGCGGAATACGTTGCCGAGGTGCACCTTCACGGTGTGATCGCTGATGCCGAGGGAGCGCGCGATCTGTTTGTTCGCCAACCCTTTCGCCACGAGGCGGAGTACCTCCATCTCCCGGCCGCTCAACGCCGTCTCGTCCTCGACCGACCGCCGGCCGGGCAGCAGTGCGCCCGCCACCCGGGGATCGATCGGCGTGTGTCCGGCGGCCGCCTGGCGAATGGCGTCGAACAGCGCCTCCGGGGCGCTGTCCTTCAGCAGATAGCCGACCGCGCCGGCGGCGAGCGCCGCAGCAACCTGCTTGTCCGCGGTGAACGAGGTGAGGGCGACCACCCGCACCTGCGGCTGCTCGGCGAGCAGCAATCGGGTGGCGGTGACTCCGTCGGTGTCGGGCATCGAGAGGTCCATGAGCACGACGTCGGGTCGGCACCGCGCGGCGGCCTCGACCACCTCGGCGCCGTCGGCCGCGGCGCCGACGACCTCGATGTCCTCGACCGCGACCAGCAGCGTGGTCAGGCCGTCACGCACCAACCGGTGGTCGTCGACGAGAAGTACGCGGATCACTGGACCGGAACGTCCATCCGTACCGTCGTTCCGGCATCCGGCCCGCTGCGTACGGCGAGAACCGCGCCGACCCGCTCGGCCTGGTCGGCCATCAGCCGCCGGCCGAAACTGTCCTCGCGGCCGGCGTCACCGTGCGCATCCAGCCCGACGCCGTCGTCGGACACCGCCAACCGCACCACGTCGTCATGGAGTGTCAGGGACAGCCGCACGCGGCTCGCACGGGCATGCCGCTCGGCGTTGCGCAGCGCTTCCTGGCCGACCCGGAACACCGCTTCCTGCCGCTCGACGTCGAGTCGCTCGATCGCCGCGTCGTCGAGTTCGGTCTCGATCTGCAGGCCACGCGCGGCAAGTGTCGACGTCACGTCACGCAGCGCGCTCGCCAGGCCGGCCGAACGCAAGTTGGGCGGATACAGGTCGACGAGCAGCGCCCGCAGTCCGCCGATGCCGGACCGCACCGATCCGGCGGTGTCGCGCAACGCCCCCGCGGCCTCCGGGTCGCCGCGCCGCTCGGCCTGCTCGGCCTGCGCGGCGACCACGTACGACGCCGCCGCGAGTTCTTGGACCAGCCCGTCGTGCAGCGCTGCTGCGATGCGTCGTCGCTCGATGAGCGACACGTCCGCGGCGCGCTGGAGCAATGCCTCGCGCTGCGCCTGCGCCCGTCGGGTCCGGCTCACCAGACTCCAGCCGAGCGGGGTGAGCAGCAGCAGCGTGGCGAGCAGGCTGCTGAGCAGGATGCCGACGAAGCTGTGCCAGAGCTGGCTGCTCCGTGACGAGACGGCGTCGTAGCTCAGGTACGCCTCGAACAGCAGCGGCTCCCCGCTCGGCGTCCAGATCGGCCGGTAGACCTCCAGGAGCTTGCCGGCCGCGCGCTCGTCGACGTTCTCCGGCTGGTCGAGATTGCTGACCGCGGCGACGACCTTGCCGTCGACCAGCGCCTGCCGCGCATCGGCCTCGAGGTCGAACCGACGACCGATGAGGCTCGCGTCGTCGGACCACAGAACCGTGCCGTCCGGTCGCCAGATCTTGATCCGGGTGACGGGGTCTACGACAACCGCATCGGCGATCTGCCGGAACGCCCGCGCCGCCGCCTTGGGATTGGTCAGCATCCGGTCGGTGAGTCGGGGTTGGACGGCGCTGGCGACAAGCAGGTCGGTGGTCAGCGCGGCGTCGTGCACACCTTGTTTCTCCGCGATCCGCCGTGCGATGACGGAGCCGACGAAGGCGACCACGCTCAACACGACGAGGGCGGCCACCGCCACCGCGATGACCACCCGCCGCATGGAGACAGGGGCATCGCCCGGCGCGCTGGGCTGCGCGCCGGGCCCGACGACGGTGGTCCACTGCGGCTCGCCCTGCTCGGTGCCGGACGCAGCAACCCCGCCGATCCTGGTTGTCAGCCGTGCCCCCCATGTCCGGAATCGTCATCGCTGCCGCCGCTGCCGCTGTTGCCGCCGCTGCCGCTGCCGCCGTTGTCGTCGCTGCCACTGTTGCTGCCGCTGCCGCTGCCACTGTTGTCGTCGCTGCCGCTGCCGCCCCGGCGACCACCGTGGTCGTCACCGACGTCATGCCGGAGTCCGTCGTCATCTCCGCTCCGTGCGGAGCTGCTGATGCCGGCCGATCCACGCAAGCCGCCGTGGTCGTCCGACGCGTCACTCGACAGTACGTCGTGCCCGAGACGATCCTCGCGGCTGTTGGTCGGCGTGGGCGTCGCGAACGTCACCGAGTGAGCGCCCGAGGGGACGGGCACCTGAAGGTCCCGGCGGAACGAGCTGTTGTCGCTGAGGCCCAGGACGGCCGGCGTCGCGACCAGCGTGCCGGCCACGAGGCCGGCAGCGCCCATCAGTAGACGGTTGAGCATGAGATCAGTCTCCTCGTGTCTCGGTCAGACCTGGACCTGGCCGCCGCACACCCGGTCGCCGCGGAACGCGTGCGCCCGGATCGTGTCGGTGACCCCGGCCCGGTTCGCGGTGCGCGACTGCACGCTGAACGACCCGCTCGGGGCGGTGGTGCGGACGTTGCGGTCGGCGACCACATTGCCGTTGTCGGTGATTCGCACGTGCCAGAGCTGGCCGATCTGGTTGGTGTCTACCTCGAACTCGATCTCCAGGCCGGCGTCGTCCGGCTTGGCCTTGAGCTTCCAGGTGCCGCCGCCGTGGGCGCACTGGCCGGAGTTACGGATGGCGTCGGCGCCCCCGCCGTGGCTCGCCTCGGCCGGCGCGGCAGCGACGATCCCGGCGCAGAGCAGCGCAAGACCGGAGACTGCGGACACTGTTCGTTTGTGGTTCATGGTGTTCCTCCCTGGTGTTCTGGTGTGGTGCGTTCAGCTTCACCGGGAGGGAGTTCGAGTTGCCATCAGACGATCGGGTTAGCCCGCGGTACTACCCATCCGCGATCTAGGGCGGCGGCAGCTCGGCGACGTCGGGGGCGGGTCGGCGCAAATACAGCGCGCCGACGGCCACGAGCATCAGCGCGCCGCCGGCGAGCGCCGGCCCGGTGAGTGCTTCGTGCACGACGACCGCGGCAAGCAGCGCCGCGGTCAGCGGTTCCAGCAGGGTGAGCACGCCCGCCACCTCGGACGCAGTGGTGCGCAATCCCCGGTAGAACAGCCAGTACGCGGCCACGGTCGGCACGACGCCGATGTAGCCGAGCCAGCCGATCGCCGCGCCGTCGCTGCGCACCGCCAGGCCGGTCACCGCCGCGAACGGCAGCAGCACCGCGGCGCCGATGGCGCTGGTGACGCCGGTGAGCACGAGCGGGTCCTGATGCGACATGCGGCTGCTCAGCGCCGTAATTCCCGCATACCCGAGCCCGGACGCGACCGAGGCCAGCACACCGACCAGCGGATGGGGCGCCGGCACGCCCGACTCGGTGCGCAGCGAGACGAGCGCGAGACCGGCCACCGCGCAACCGAGCACGGCGAGCGCACCCGGTTGTGGGACGCGCCGGCGGGCCAGTGCGGTGCCCGCGGTGAGGGCGACGGGCGCGATGCCCAGGCTCACGAGGGTCGAGACACTGACCCCGACGTCCTGGACGCCGACGAAGTACAGGGCCTGGTACGCGCCGAAGCCGGCGCCTGCGATCGGCAGTGCCACCGGATGCTCGCGCAGGGCGGCCCGCGCAGCGGCGAATCCGCGCCTGCCGAGCACGAGCGCGACGACCGCCGCCGCGATCAGCACGCGGTAGAAGCCGATCGCGACCGCGGCGAGACCCGTGCGCTCATTGATGATCCGGACCGCCACGCCGGTCGTGCCCCACAGCACCGCGCCGCCGCTCACCGCGAGCAGGCCGGCACGCGCCTGCAGGCGGGGGGAAACGGCCACGACAGACCCTAGCCAGCGGTGTCCAGATGGTTTCGGCGGTACATCGGCCGGAAAACCGTCTCTGCCAAGATGGACACCCGCCCGCGCCGAGAGGATTTCGCGATGACCGACGGACCCCCGGACACGCACCAGTCCGGAGGCGTGCCGCCCTCCCTCGCGGTGCCGCGGCAGGCGCCGGACCGCAACCTCGCCCTCGAACTGGTGCGGGTGACCGAGGCGGCCGCGATGTCGGCCGGCCGATGGGTGGGCCGCGGCGACAAGATCGGCGGCGACGGCGCGGCCGTCGACGCGATGCGGGCGCTCATCGGCACCGTTTCGATGCGTGGCACCGTCGTGATCGGCGAGGGTGAGAAGGACGAAGCGCCGATGCTCTACAACGGCGAGCAGGTCGGCGACGGCACCGGGCCGATCTGCGACGTCGCGGTCGACCCCATTGACGGCACCACGCTGATGGCCAAGGGCATGTCCGGCGCGATCGCGGTCATCGCCGTCTCGGAACGCGGTTCGATGTTCGACCCGTCGGCGGTCTTCTACATGGAGAAGATCGCGGCCGGCCCGGACGCTGTCGACGCGATCGACATCACCGCCTCGCCGGCCGAGAACATCCACCGGGTGGCCAAGGCCAAGCGCGTGCACGCCGAGGACGTCACGGTGTGCATTCTCGACCGGGCACGGCACGAACAGCTCGTGCGCGAGGTGCGCGACGCCGGTGCGCGGATCAAGTTCATCAGCGACGGCGATGTGGCCGGCGCCATCGCCGCGGCCCGGCCGGGCACCGGCGTCGACCTGCTGATGGGTATCGGCGGCACCCCGGAGGGCATCATCGCGGCGGCCGCCCTACGCTGCATGGGCGGTGTCATGCAGGCGCGGCTCTGGCCGCAGGACGACGCCGAACGGCAGAAGGCGATCGACGCCGGCCATGATCTCGACCGGGTGCTGTTCACCGAGGACCTCGTGCAGGGCGAGGACATCTTCTTCTGCGCGACCGGAGTCACCGACGGGGAGTTGTTGCGCGGCGTGCGCTACTTCGCCGACTCGGTGCAGACGGAGTCGATCGTCATGCGCTCGAAGTCCGGCACCATCCGGCTGCTGGACTCGCTGCACCAGCTGAACAAACTGCGCGCGTACTCCGCGATCGATTTCGATCGGCATGCGCCCGAGGCCTGATCAGGCGAAGTGGATGTACTGATCGCCCTCGTCGGCCGGATCAGGACGTAACGCGGGTTCCGAGATCGCCACGAGGCACTTCACCGCGCCGCAATCGATTTCCTTGAACGTCTTGCGCACAGTGATCTGGATCGGCCCGACGTGCCCGTTCGCGTCGGATCGCACCTTCTTGCCCGGGGCGTAGGTGATCACGTTGTTGATGTTGCAGTCGGGCAGGTTCGTGTCCTGGCCGCGGTCCCGGCACTCGGCCACCGCGAGCAGCGTGTTCGGCTTGAAGTGGAAGCCCTCGACGGTGACTGTCTGCACGTTGCCGAGGCCGTTGTGCGGCGTCACCACGACGGCCGGCAGGCTCGGCTGCGGCGCGGAACTGGTGGAGCTGTGCGGCTGGCCGGACTTCGTGCTCGGGTGCGCCGCCGGGCTGGTCGAGGTGTGCCCGGGGGCTGGCGTGCCCGAGTGCGTCGCCCCGTTCGACGGCGCCGAACTCGACGATCCGCCGCCCTTGTGGTGGTGACCATTCCCCGGCTTGCCGTGCCCGGGCGGGTGGTGGTGCTTGCCGCCGTGCTTCCCGCCGGTGTGTCCGTTACCGATGCCAGTCGGCGCCGGCGAGACGCCGTCACCGCCGCCGCCACTGCTGGTGCACCCGGCGGCGAGCAGTGCAATCGCGCACACAATCAAGCCGGTGCGCCGGGCGCGGTGCATGCTCATTCTCAGGGTCTATCACGCGTCACTAGGCTCGTCGCGTCGAATCGCTGAAGGTGCGCAATCGCCCGAGGAGGACCGCCGGTGCCGGCAGAACAGCAGTTCCGTATCGAGAAGGACTCGATGGGTGAGGTGCGCGTTCCCGCGGATGCGAAGTGGCGTGCGCAGACGCAGCGCGCGGTCGAGAACTTTCCGATCTCCGGACAGCCGATCGAGCGCGAGCTGATCGCCGGGCTGGCACTGATCAAGGGCGCCGGCGCGCGCATCCGCGCGCGCCGCGGCCTGCTCGACAGCGACAAGGCCGAAGCAATCGCCGCAGTTGCCGCCGAGGTCGCGCGCGGCGACTGGGACGACGAGTTCCCGATCGACGTGTTCCAAACCGGGTCCGGCACGTCGTCCAACATGAACACCAACGAGGTGCTGGCCACCCTCGCCGCCGAGCGCCTCGGCGCGCCCGTCCACCCGAACGACGACGTCAACGACCCGCTGTCGTCCAACGACCAGTTCCCGTCGGCCATCCACGTGGCCGCGACCAAGGCGACGATCAACGATCTGCAGCCGGCCCTCGACCATCTGGCCGCGGCGCTGGAGGCGAAGGCCGCCGAGTTCGCGACCGTCGTCAAGGCCGGCCGGACGCATCTCATGGACGCCACGCCGGTCACCCTCGGCCAGGAGTTCGGCGGCTACGCCGCGCAGATCAGGTACGGGATCGAACGGCTCGACGCCGCGCTCCCCCGGGTGGCCGAACTGCCGCTCGGCGGTACCGCGGTGGGAACCGGGATCAACGCTCCGGCCGGCTTCGCCGGTGAGGTGATCGACCTCATCGCGGCCGAGACCGGGCTGCCGCTCACCGAGGCGCGCAACCACTTCGAGGCGAACGCGGCGCGCGACGGGCTGGTGGAACTGTCCGGCGCCCTGCGCACAATCGCCATCGGGTTGAACAAGATCGCCAACGACATCCGCTGGATGGGCTCCGGGCCGCGCACCGGACTCGCCGAGATCTTCATTCCCGACCTCCAGCCGGGATCCTCGATCATGCCGGGCAAGGTCAATCCGGTGCTCTGTGAAGCGGTCACGCAAGTGGTGGCCCAAGTCGTCGGCAACGACGCGGCCGTGGCCTGGGGCGGCGGCGCGGGCGCGTTCGAGCTGAACGTGTACCTGCCGATGATGGCGCGCAACGTGCTCGAGTCGATCCGGCTGCTCGCCAACGTCTCGCGGGTGTTCGCCGACCGCTGTGTGACCGGCATCGAGGCGGACGAGGAGCAGTGCCGGATGAACGCCGAGGGCACCCCGATGATCGTCACCCCGCTCAACCACTACATCGGCTACGACGAGGCGGCCAAGGTCGCGAAGCAGGCGATCAAGGAACGCAAGACCATCCGCGAGGTCGTCATCGAGCGTGGGCATGTTCCCGGAGCGATCTCCGAGGAGAAGCTGGACGAGGTGCTCGACGTCCTGTCGATGACCCGGCCCGCCGAGTGAGCACCCGTCGCCACCGGTCTACCCGGAGATCGACGCAAGCTGCGTGACTCGCGGCTCGCCCAACCGATCTACTTCGTCCGACGGTCTCCCCCGGGCTGCGCTGATATAGCGTCGCGCTGTGGCGTGCCGTGACTGTGGCTCCGAACTGCCGAGTGGCACCCGCTTCTGCGCGTACTGCGGTGCCGAGCAGAGCCAGAGCTGCGCCAGCTGCGGCGGCGCGCTGCTGCCGGACGCGCGGTTCTGCGGGTCGTGTGGCACGCCCGTGTCCGCGACAGCCGGGTCGCCGGCGGCGCCGGCGCACACACATCCCCCTACCGGTGCGGAACGCCGGGTGTGTTCCGTGCTGTTCGCGGACCTCGTCGGCTTCACCCCGCTGTCGGAGAGCCGCGACCCGGAGGACGTCCGGGAGTTGCTGTCGCACTACTTCGACGTTGCGCGCACGATCGTCGGCCGCCACGGCGGGGTGGTCGAGAAGTTCATCGGCGACGCGGTGATGGCTGTCTGGGGGACGCCGGTCGCCACCGAGGAGGACGCGGAACGCGCGGTCCGCGCCGGCCTCGAACTCGTGGACGCGGTGCGCGTTCTCGGCACGGAGAACGGCGTCGACGGGCTCGCTGCCCGGGCCGGCGTCGTGACCGGAGAGGTCGCCGTCGCACTCGGCGCAGTCGGCGAGGGCATGGTGGCCGGCGACGCGGTCAACACCGCTGCGCGAGTGCAGGCAGCAGCGTCGCCGGGGCACGTCCTCGTCGACTCGGCCACCCGCCGGCTCAGCGCCGCCTCCATCAGCTTCACCGACGCGGGCGAGCACACCCTCAAGGGCAAGTCGCAGCCGGAACAGCTGTGGAGCGTCACCCGCGTCGTCGCCGCGCTCGGCGGCGCGCAACGCGTCGACGGCCTCGAAGCCGGTCTGGTCGGTCGGGACAGCGAGCTCCGGCTGATCAAGGAGATGTTTCACGCTGCCGCCGACCGCCGCGCGCCGCGGCTCGTCGTCGTGGCCGGCGCCCCGGGTGTCGGCAAGTCCCGCTTGGGGTGGGAGTTCGAGAAGTACATCGACGGTCTGGCCCAGGTCGTGCGGTGGCACCGCGGCCGCTGCCTGTCCTACGGCGACGGGATCGCGTTCTGGGCGCTGGCCGAGGCGGTGCGCCAACGTCTCGGGATCGCGGAGGACGATCCGACCTCGGTCGCTGCGGAGAAGCTGGACGCCGGGCTTCCGGAACTCGTCGCCGACCCCGCCGAGCGCACATTCGTCGCGGCGCGGCTGGGACGACTGCTGGGTCTACCGACCAGCGACGACGGCGAGCCGCTCGCCCGCGAGGAACTGTTCGCGGGCTGGCGGATCTTCTTCGAACGGATGGCGGCAGCAAGTCCGGTGGTGCTGCTGATCGAGGATGGCCAACACGCCGACGCCGGGCTGCTCGACTTCCTCGACCACCTCGTCGACTGGGCCCGTGATCTGCCGATCTTCGTGATGCTGCTGACCCGGCCGGAGCTCGAGGAGCGGCGCGCCGGTTTCGGCGTCGGCCGCAACCGGACCGCCCTCACCCTTGACCCACTCGATGCCACCTCGATGGACGCGCTCGTCGAGGCGCTCGTCGCTGGCATCCCGGTCCAGGCGCGTGACGCGATCACCGCCCATGCGCAGGGCGTGCCGCTGTTCGCGGTCGAGACCGTCCGCTCGCTCGTCGACCGCGACATCGTGCAACCGATCGAGGGCGCGTACCGGCTCGTCGGCGACGTCGGTGAACTGTCGGTGCCGGACAGCTTGCACGCATTGCTGGCTGCCCGCCTGGACGCCTTGCCCGCCGAGGTCCGCACCCTCGTGGCCGATGCGGCGGTGCTCGGCTCATCGTTCCCGGCCGAGGCGGTCCTGGCTGTGTCCGACCAGCCCGAGCACGTGGTTCGGGCCGGGCTGACGGAGCTACTGCGCCGCGAGGTGCTGGAGATCAGTGCGGACCCGCTTTCCCCGCAGCGCGGTGAGTACCGGTTCGCGCAGCAACTGCTGCGCCAGGTCGCCTACGACACGCTGTCGCGACGGGACCGCAAGGCGCGCCACCTCGCCGTCGCCGCGCACTTGCGAGCCACGTTCGCCGACGACGGCGAGGAGGTGTCCGACGCGATCGCCCGGCACTACCGGGATGCGTTGACCGCCGCTCCGGACGATCCAGACGCGGCAGAGATCCGGAAGCAGGCCGTACGCATTGGTGTCCGGTCCGCCGACCGCGCGAACCGCGCCGGTGCGCCCGCCACCGCCGGTGCGCTCTATGCGATGGCCGCCGAACTCGCCGAACGCGCCGACGGCGATTCCGAGGAGGCCGCCGGCTGGTGGGAGCGGGCGGCGCAGGCGGCCAAACTCGCTGACGACATCGACGCGTGCCTGGCGCGGGCCGACCGAGCGAGCGCGCTCTACTCGGCAGCCGGACGTGATCGTGATGCCGCCCGTGCGGTCGCACTGAGCGGGGACATGCTCGCCAATCGAGGTCAGTTGACCTTGGCTCGTGAACGGCTCACGTCCGCGCTGGCCGTGCTCAGCTCCGAGCCGGACGTCGACACCGTCACGGCACTGTTGTATCTCGGCCAGACAGAGAACATCGCCGGAACCGAGGACTCGCACATCCACACGGTGAAGGCGCTCCAGCTCGGGCAGGAACTCGACGCCGGCGACGTGTTGATGTCCGAGGTGTTCTGCTCCGTCGGGGTTTCGTACGCAATGCTGGATCGCCCGGCAGAGGCTGCCGCTGCCCTGGAATATGCCGCGCGACTGTCTGCCCGCGCCGGCGATCGCGGGGGGGAGAGCAAGGCACTCGTCAACCTGTCCGACACGTTGGCACCTGTGGATCCGCGCGCGGCCGCCGAGGCCGCGCGCGCAGCCGCCGATCAATCGCGTCAGGTCGGAGCACGGCGCATGCTGGCGTTCGCGCTGGGGAACCTGGCCGAGGCACTGTTCGCCCTGGGTGACTGGGACGAGGCGTCGACGATCCTGCAAGCCGGTTACGAGCGGGACGGGCTCGACAGCACCGACATCACGCACGTCCTCTTCGCACGACTGGCCGCGATGCGCGGCGACGTCGAGGCCGCACGACAACTGCTGGACACGGAGTTCGACCGGTTCCGCTCGAGTGAGGACCCGCAAGACCTCTCGGCGGTCGAGCTCATCGAGGCGTTCGTGGCCACGGCGATGGGCGACGACGCCGCGGCACTCGAGCACGCGCTGGTGGCGGCGGCCTACGGGAGCGCCCTGGGCATCCGGGCAGAGACGGTTCGCTGGGCGTGGGCGCTCGCCGCGCGGTCGGCGCACAACCTTGGTGACACGGTCGCGCAGCAGGGCGTGCTCGACGAACTCGACCGTCATCCGGTCGGCAAACTGCCGCTGCTACTCCGCGCCGAGCGCGATCTGGTCCGTGCGCGGCTCACCACCGGATCCGACGACGACGCGGTGGCGCTGCTGTTCGAGCGTGCCGTCGAGGCGTACCGGCGGATCCCGGCGCAGTTCCACCTCGCGCACGCGCTGCTCGACCACGCCGAATTCCTGACTGCCACCGGCGACCGTCCCGCGGCCGAACTGGCTGTCACCGAGGCCGTGCAGATCGCCGATCGACTCGGCGCCCGGCCGCTCGCGGAACGTGCAGCGGCAGCCCGCGCCCGCACGACCGTCGGCTGACGCGCGCCATCCGCGCCGCTGCCGGAGATATGGTCACAGCCATGGCCGTTCAGCTCAATCACACGATCGTCAGCGTTCGCGACAAGCACGAAGCCGCGACGTTCCTCACCGAGATCCTCGGCCTGCCGGCACATACGACCTTCGGTCCGTTCGCGGTGGTGGAGCTGTCGAACGGGGTGTCGCTGGACTTCGCCGACGATCACGGCGACATCGTGCCGCGCCACTACGCCTTCCTGGTCAGCGACGAGGAGTTCGACGAGATCTTCGGCCGCATCGAGCAGCGACGGATCGACTACTGGGCAGACCCCGGCCAGGAGCGCCCGGGCGAGATCAACACCAACGACGGCGGGCGCGGCGTGTACTGGCTGGACCCGAACGGGCACTTCCTGGAAATCATCACCGTTCCCTATGGCGGCTGACCCGTCCTGAGTTCCAGCTAACCCGCCGTCTCGCCGTGCTCGCTGCACCGGGCGGTCCAGCCGGTCGGCGTCACCTGCACGACCATCCGGCGCCGGCACGCCGGGCAGTATCGCGGCGGTTCCAGCTCGCGCGCCGAGCCGCACGCGGCGTGGTCGCCCTCGGCCAGCAGCCGCCCGCATCGATCGCAGAACATCACCCGGCGCCTAGAGATCCTTGGCCAGCGCCTTGATCGGCATCTTCAGCTGGGCGAGCATCGCCAGGTCGTCGCCGGCCGGACGGCCGAGGGTGGTTAGGTAGTTGCCGACGATCACCGCGTTGATGCCGCCCCGCACACCGCGCTCGGCGAGGTCGCCGAGGGTGACCTCCCGGCCGCCGGCGAAGCGCAGGATCGTGCGCGGCAGGACGAGCCGGAAGGTGGCGACCGTGCGCAGCGCGTCCACCGCGGACATCGGCTCCCGCTCGCCGAACGGTGTGCCCGGGCGCGGGTTGAGGAAGTTCAGCGGCACCTCGTCCGGTTCGAGCGCCGCGAGCTGGGCGGCGAACTCCGCCCGCTGCTCGACCGTCTCGCCCATTCCGACGATGCCGCCGCAGCACAACTCCATGCCGGCCTTGCGCACCATCTCGCAGGTGTCCCAGCGCTCGTCGAAGGTGTGGGTGGTCACGACGCTGTCGAAGTACGAGCGCGCGGTCTCCAGATTGTGGTTGTACCGGTGCACGCCGATCGCGGCGAGCTCGTCCACCTGCTCCTGGGTCAGCATGCCGAGCGAGCACGCGACGTTGATCTCGACAGCGTCGCGGATCGCGGCGACCCCGTCGCGCACCTGGCGCATCAGCCGCTCGTCCGGGCCACGGACCGCCGCGACGATGCAGAACTCGGTGGCGCCAGTCGCCGCCGTCTCCTGCGCGGCCCTGACCAGCGACGGGATGTCCAGCCAGGCGGCGCGCACCGGCGAGTCGAACACACCGGACTGCGAGCAGAAGTGACAGTCCTCGGGGCAGCCGCCGGTCTTCACCGAGACGATGCCCTCGACCTCGACCTCGTCGCCGCACCACTTCAGTCGCACGTCGTGTGCCAGGTCGAGCAACTCGTCGACCCGCTCGTCGGGCAGCCGCAGCGCTTCGACCGCCTGTTGCTCGGTGAGACCGATGCCCTGGTCCAGCACCTGCGTGCGGGCGACGCCGAGGATGTCCACGCTGCTGCTCCCTACGAATTCGCGACGGCGGCGAGGAACGCCGCGGCGTCGAACGTGCCGCCGAAGCGCGGCGTCAGTGCTGCGCGGGCGTGCCTGCGAAAGTCTCTCATCGCGGCCATCCCGGCCGGCAGCGCACCGGCCAGCTCGCCCATCGTGGCCAGATCGGACACGTTGCAGCGCGCCGCGAGATCGGGTTCGTTCGGCCAGCTGCCGATGACGATCCCGGCCAGGGTGAGCGCGTCCTCGGCGAGCCGCCCGACCGTCAGCGCGGTGTGGTTCAGCGTGCCGAGCCCGGCCGCGACGACCACGAGGACGGGCGCCCGTAGCGCGCCCGCCAGATCGGCCATCGTCCAGCGGTCGCCGGAGGTGTAGGGCACGAGGAGTCCGCCGGCACCCTCGACGAGCACGAGATCGTGCAGCGCATCCAGATCGGTGATCCGGCGGACCGCGTCGGCGAAGGCGAGTTCGGGCAGGCCGCTGATCCGCGCCGCGTGGTGCGGCGAGAGCGGGTCCGGGTAGCGGGCGAACTCGTGCACCGCGGCCACCCCGGACAGCCGGGTCACCTCGTCGATGTCCGGCGGGCCGCCGACGTCCGGGCCGGTCTGCGCCGGCTTGACGACCGCCACCCGCCCGGGCGCGCACGCGGCTATCGCTGCGGTCGCGACGGTCTTGCCGACGCCGGTGCCGGTCCCGGAGACGATCAGCACTGTCATGCGAGAGCTCGACCCAGGGCGTCGGCGGCGCGCGTGAGGTCGTGGTCGGTGAGCGTCGCCCGCGAGGTCAACCGCACGCACGACCGCCCGGCCGGGACCGACGGCGGGCGGAAGCAGCCCACCCGCACGCCCGCGTCCAGACAGGTCGCGGCGGCGGCGACGGCACGCAACGGATCGCCGACGACCGCGGCCACGACGGCTGCCGCCGGCGCCGCGGCGGCGATACCCAGATCCTGGACGACGCCGGCGAGGGCGAGCGCGTTCGCCCGCACGGCGCCGACCCGTTCCGGCTCCCCACGCAGGACGCGCAGGGCGGCGAGCGCCGCACCCACCGAGGCCGGCGCCAGACCGGTGTCGAAGATGAACGGCCGGGCCGTGCTGATCAGCAAGTCCGCGACCTCGCGCGCTCCGACGACAGCGCCGCCCTGCGCGCCGAGCGACTTGGACAGCACGACGGTGCGGATGATGTCAGGCTCGCCGGCCAGTCCGGCTGCCTCGACCGCGCCGCGACCGGCGGGGCCGACCACGCCCAGCGCGTGCGCTTCGTCGACGACCAGCAGCGCGCCGTGTGACCGGGCGACTTCGTGCAGTTCGCGGATCGGCGCGAGGTCGCCGTCCACGGAGAACACCGCGTCGGTCACCACGACCCGGTCGGTGGTGCCGCTCGACGACAGCGCCGAGTCCACCGCCGCGACGTCGCGATGGGGCACGACGCGCACCGCCGAACCGGACAGCCGGCACCCGTCGATGAGCGACGCGTGGTTGGCGGCGTCGGAGACGATCGTGACGTCCGGCCCGCCGAGCGCGGTGAGCACACCCACGTTCGCGAGGTAGCCGGAGGAGAAGACCAGCGCGGCGGGCGCGCGGAGGAAGTCGGCGAGCTCGGCCTCCAGGTCGGCGTGCAGTTGCGTCGTCCCGGTCACCAGCCGGGAGCCGGTCGAGCCGGCGCCCCAGACCAGCGCGGCCTGCGCGGCGGCGGCGGTCACCCGAGGGTCGCCGGCGAGGCCGAGATAGTCGTTGCTCGCGAGGTCGAGCACGTCCGAACCGGCGGCCCGCGGCCGCAGCTCGCGACGCAGCCCGGCCGCTTCGCGCGCGGCGAGCGCCGCCCGGACGCGATCCAGTCCGTCGCTCACTGGACCACCTCGCGGACCGAGGCGTCCACGACGCCCAGTAGCTCGTCCAGCTCCGAGTCGCTGATCCCCAGCGGCGGCATCAGGACGACGACGTCGCCCAGGGGCCGGATGAGCACCCCGCGCCGGCGCGCGGCGCGGCACACCTCGAAACCGGTGCGCTCGCCGACCGGGCGCACCTCGATGCCGGTCATCGTGCCCACGCGGCGGATCTCGGCGACGCCGTCGTAGGCCGCCAGCCCGGCCAGGCCGGCACCGAGCCGTTCCCCGATCTCGGCCGCGCGCGGCACGGTACCGCGTTCGTGCATCAGCGCCAGGTTGGCCAGCGCGGCGGCGCAGCAGAGCGGGTTGGCTGTGTAGGTATGCCCGTGGAAGAACGTCCGCCCGCTCGCCGCGTCGCCGAGGAACGCGTCGTAGACCGAGTCGCGGGCCAGTACCGCCGACAGCGGCAGCACGCCGCCGGTCACCCGCTTGCCCAGTACGAGCAGGTCGGGCGTGACGCCGGCCTGCTCGACGGCGAACCACGTGCCGGTGGCGCCGATGCCGGTGGCGACCTCGTCGACGAGCATCGCGGCACCGCTGTCGTCGCACAGCTTCCGGACGCCACGCAGGAATGCGGCGTCGTGGGTGAGGATGCCGCCCGCAGCCTGCACGAGCGGCTCGACGACGATCGCGCAGACCCGGCCACCCTCGCGAGCGAGCAGCGCGCTCATCTCGTCGAGCACCTCGGCTGCGCGCTCGGGCCGCGCCTGCCCCGGCTCGAGCACGCCGGGCGAGGAGACCATGCGGGTCTCGATCAGCAGTGGCCGATACGTCGCGTGGAACAGCTCGACGCCGCCGAGCGACACCGCGCCGAGCGTGTCGCCGTGGTAGCCCTCGGCGCAGTGAACGTAGAGCGGCCGCTCCTCCCCACGCTGGTGCGCCGCCTGGTAGGCCATCTTGATGGCCGCTTCCGCGGCCGACGACCCGTCCCCGGCGAAGAACACCTTGCCGAGCCCGTCCGGCGCGACGCGGAGCAACTCCTCGGCCAGCCGGATCCCCGGTTCGTGGGTCAGGCCCAGGAAGGTCGAGTGGTCGAGCCGCTCGAGTTGCGTGGTGATGGCCGCATTGATCTCCGGTGTGCCATGCCCGTGGACCGTCACCCAGAGCGACGAGCAGCCATCTAGATACCGGCTGCCGTCCGCGTCGTAGAGGTAGACCCCGGCCGCTCGGTCGATGACCAGCGGCTCGTCGGCCGGCCACAGCGCGTGCTGGGTGAACGGGTGCCAGACGGCAGCCAGATCGCGTGCGACGAGATCCACGCCTGACAGCGTCTCAGAACCCCCGTGGCGGCGTTTCAGGCCGCCTCGAACGGGTTGAGCACCGGCACCCCGGTGCGCACGAAGTCGCGTTCGTTCCGGGTCACGACGGTCCAGCCACGAACAAGGGCCGTCGCCGCAATCAGGCAGTCAACAGCGGCCACCTCGCCGCGCGGGTCGATGCGTGCCCACATGTCAGAAACCGCGGTGTCCACGTCGACGATGCGGTTGTCGAACTCCGTCAGCAAGCCCCGCGCAGCAACTCGCTGAAGCGCTGCTTGGCCTCTTGTACCTGCCAGTGCATGTCGACCACACCCATGCGATCAGCCTAGACAGACTGGACAGATTCGCTACTCGATGATGCCTGCGCGGCCGCGTACCTCGAGCCGGCGACCGGCCGCCTTGACCAGCCGCGCGCGGGCCGGCAACTGCTCGACGACCTCCTTGACGAGCGCACCCAGCCGGTACCGCCCCGGCTGGACGACCGGCACCCCGGCGGCGACGAGCGGTCCGGCCGTGACCGGGCCGACCGCGACGCACAGCACCGGGTCCTTCAACGCATCGCGCACCTGGGCGCCGAGCCCGAGCTCCTCGGCTGTGCGCAGGAAGTTCACCGCGGCCGGTGCGCTGGTGAATGTGACGCAGTCGAGCCTGGCGTTCGCGGTGAGCTTCACCAGCCGGCGCAGCGGCTGCTCGTCCTCCGGCGGCATCCAGCGGTACACCGGCACGTCGATGACGTCCGCGCCCGCCGAGCGCAAGGTGTCGACGAGTTCGGCGAGCGGGTCGCCGTGCAGCTGAACTGCGACCCGACGTCCGCTCAGCTCGTAGCTGGCGAGCATGTGCTCGAGCACCTCGTCGCTGGACTCCGAATCGGGCGACCACGCCTCGCGCAGCCCGGTCGCGCGCACGGCACCGCGCACCTTCGGTCCGCGGGTGAGGATCTGCGCGCCGCCGAACGCCTCGACGAGCGCCGGCGCCAGGCCCCAGGTCTCGGCGGCATCCAGCCAGCCGCGGAAGCCGACCCCGGTAGTGGCGACGAGGTAGTCCAGGGGGGCTGCCAGACAGCGTCTGGTCGCGGCGAGCAGATCGGTGTCGTCGGCGAGCGGGATGATCCGGATCGCCGGCCCGTACAGCACCCGCGCCCCTCGCCGCTCGAGGGCGGCGCCGAGCTCCTCGCGCCGCCGGGCCGCGGTCACGCCGACGGTGTACCCGGCAAGCGAGGTCGCGTCGGTCACCTCTCCAAGGTACGGACCGCCGCGACCACGTGGCCGAGCGGCTCGGCTCAGTTGGCGCGCCAGCGACCGGGCGGCACCCCGTGGTGCTTCTTGAACGCTCGGCTGAATGCCTCCTCGGAGTCGTAGCCCACCGCACGCGCGATCCGCGAGACGGTGAAGTCGGTGCTGCGCAGCAGGTCGCCCGCGGCGTGCATCCGCCACTCCTTCAGATACCGGATGGGCGACCGGTCGAGCACCTGCCGGAATCGCTCGTCCAGCGCCGAGCGGGACACCCGGGCCACCTCGGCCAGTTCCGCGAGCGACCAGTGCCGGGCCGGTTCGCCGTGCATCGCGGCGAGGGCCGGGGCGAGCACCTGGTCGTGCAGCGCGGCCACCCACCCGTGCTCGATGGCCGGGGCCGAGGCCAGATGCCAGCGGAGGACCTCGGTGACGAGCAACTCGGGCAGCCGGGTGGACGCCGGCGCGGCCGGCAACGCCGCCTCGCTCATCGACAGCGCGTACTCGATGCTCGACCGCACGAACTGCGCGATCGGCCCGTCGCTCAGCCGCGCGACGAAGACGCGCGGCAGCGCGCCGAGCCTGGGGTCGAACAACGGGTCGGTGGAGTGCAGGTAGCCGCAGACGATGTCGGTGCGCTCGCCGCCGCTGCCGTACTGCAGCACCGGGAGGCGCTCCCACGGGGGCGGGGCGAACAGTGACCCGATCGGCACCGTCATGGCATCCTGGCTGCCGCCGACCCGGTGCTGGTCACCGTAGGGCAGGACGAGCACGTCACCCGGTCCGGCCCAGTGCTTCACGCCGTCACCGACCGACACCCAGCAGCGGCCGCGGGCCACGATGTGGAACATGATCAACCGCTCGGCCCCCGGGTGCAGCATCGCGGTGACTGTGTCGGTCGCTGGCGACTCGTAGGCCCACGCCTCGGTGAATTCCGAACGGAAGAAGATCGCGCCGTCGAGGCGCAGCCGCTCGAGCGCACTGTCGAGCGGGTTCGCGCCCGGCGTTTCGGTCAAGAGGTCCGGCATCGCGGTCATGGCCTCCAGGCGACGCAGATCTAAGACTCGGATCGTCTCACCGATCTCGAAGGAGCGCACCCGATGCCGACCTACATGGACGTCCAC
>JAVHVB010000333.1:0-7653 GCA_032160775.1 Pseudonocardiales bacterium
GCCGCACGCTGGACCTCACCGGTTCGCCGCACGACGTGCTCGCCGCGCATCACCTCATGCTCGCCGTATTCCTCGGCGTAGCCGTGGTGAGCGTCGGTTTCGCGGCAATGCTCGGCCCGGCGCCCGCGCGTTCGGCGCCGGTCACGACCGCGGCGTGACATTCGTCTCGTCACGTCTGCGAGACAAGCGGCCGGAATAGTTGCACGATTGTTTCGTCCACATGACATGCCCGGGGACCGGCGTGGCCGGCCTCGAGGAAGTGAGGCGAGACGCTGATGTCCGAGACTGCGCTCTACGGCGGCGTGACGAACCGGCGGATCACCATCCGCGACCTGCAGGTGGCCAAGGATCGCGGTGAGCGCTGGCCGATGCTCACCGCCTACGACTACTCCACCGCCCGGGTCTTCGACGAAGCCGGCATCCCGGTCCTGCTGGTCGGCGACTCGGCCGCGAACGTCGTCTACGGCTACGACACGACGGTGCCGGTCACCGTCGACGAGCTGCTCCCCCTCGTCCGCGGCGTCGTGCGCGGCACATCTCGCGCGCTCGTCGTCGGCGATCTGCCGTTCGGCAGCTACCAGGCATCGCCGCAGCAGGCCCTCGAGACGGCCGCGCGGTTCATGAAGGAAGGCGGCTGTCAGGCCGTCAAGATCGAGGGCGGCCGGCGCATGGTGCCGCAGGTGGAAACGCTCGTGTCGGCCGGCATTCCGGTGATGGCGCACATCGGGCTGACCCCGCAGTCGGTGCACGCGCTCGGCGGCTACCGCGTCCAGGGCCGCGGTGACGAGGGTGCCCACCGGCTGATGCAGGCCGCCAAGGCGTTGCAGCACGCCGGTGCGTTCGCCGTCGTGCTCGAGGTCGTGCCGTCCGAGGTTGCCGCAGGGGTGACCGAGGCTCTGCACGTCCCGACCATCGGCATCGGTGCCGGCCCGGCGTGCGACGCGCAGGTGCTCGTGTGGCAGGACATGGCCGGGCTGCGCAGCGGCAAGCCGGCGAAGTTCGTCAAGGAGTACGCGCAGGTCGGCGACGTGCTGCGTGACGCGGCCGCACGGTTCAGCGACGAGGTGCGCGGTGGCGCTTACCCCGGGCCGGAGCACGAGTACCACTGACCGGTCGACTAAGCCCGTTCGAAGCGCACTAGTCGACGCGCGACGTCAGCCTCGACGAGCCGGACCTGGGCCCGTTCGCCGGCGACGAGACCCGTGCCGCTGCACCGGGCGCGCACCGGCGGATCGTCCAGCACGATCGTCGCGGCGCGATCGTCGGCGTCGATGACGACCGCGCTGAACGTCTCGCCAATTCGATCCCGCAGCAACCAGGCTTCGGTCATGTCGATCACCGCGCGGTCGGCGTCGTGCGCGAGCCGATCGGCGCGCTGCATCGTCTCGGGCAGCGCGGCCAGCGCCGCGCGCGCCCAGGCCGGCACCTCGACGCCGGAGTGCACCGCGAGGCAGATCTCCGTCGCGTAGCGGTCGACGAGCCTGCGGAGCGGCGCGGTGACGTGCGCGTAGGCGGCGCCGATGCCGGCGTGCTCCGATGCAGCCGGCATGGTCGCGTCGAACGACGTGTAGGCCGCCCCGCGCAGTAGCGAGGCGGCGTGCTCGACGAAGGCGAACTGCTTCGGCTCGCTCCGATCGACGCGGGCGAGCATCTCACCGGGTAAAACGTCGGCCGACCATTCGATGTCGAGCGCTGCGGCAGCGCGACGCAGCGACCGGATCGTCCGTTCGTCGGGTCGTGGCACCGTGCGCAGGATGCCTACCCGGTGCTCGAGCATCAGCTGCGCAGCGCACATTCCGGTGAGCAGGGAGATCTCGGCGTTGTACTGCTCGATGGGAAGAGGCGCACGCAGGACTACCGAGTACTTCCCGGCACGGCGCTCGACCTCCTGCTCCGGCAGGCCGAGGTCGATCGCGTGCCGCTGCCGCGCGAGCGCCTGGCGAGCGCGGCCCACTTCGGGCAGCGCGGCGACCGCCTCGGGCAGGGCGTGTCGATCCAGCGCCCGCTGGGTCTCCACGTAGTCCAGCTGTGCGGTGCTGCGCACGCGTGCGCGTCGAACGTCCACCGATTGCACCGACGCGTCGGAGCCGAGGTCGAACTGCCACAGCACCGCCGGCCGGATCGCGCCGGGCAGCAGGCTGGCAGCGCCCTCGCTCAACACCGTCGGATGCAGCGGCACCCGCCGGTCGGGGAAGTAGATGGTCTCGCCGCGCCGCCAAGCTTCCTCGTCGACGGCGCCCTCGGGCCGGACGAATGCGGCGACGTCTGCGATCGCGTAGCTCACCCGGTACCCGGCGCCGGTACGGGCGATGTGCAGTGCCTGGTCGAGGTCCTTGCTGCCGCGCGGATCGATGGTCACGAACGGGATATCGGTCGCATCGGCGTCCGGCAGTCGCGGGGACTCGGCGTCGCGCCGAGCCTCGGCCTCGACCGATGAACCGAAATCGCCGGGCACCCCCAGCTCGGTTCGCAACGCTGCGAAGTCCAGGGGTGCACCGGCGACTCGGTGCAACATCATTCAGTTGTCGTGCCCGTCGTTGCGCATCGGCTACTTCTTCTTCGCCGGTGCCTTCTTGGCTGCGGCCTTGCGGGCCGGTGCCTTCTTGGCTGCGGCCTTGCGGGCCGGTGCCTTCTTGGCTGCCGACTTCTTGGCCGGAGCCTTCTTGGCTGCAGCCTTGCGGGCCGGTGCCTTCTTGGCTGCCGACTTCTTCGCTGCGGCCTTCTTGGCCGGAGCCTTCTTCGCTGCGGCCTTCTTGGCCGGAGCCTTGCGCGCGGTCGTCTTCTTGGCGGCGGCCTTGCGCGCCGGTGCCTTCTTCGCGGCGGCCTTCTTGGCAGGAGCCTTCTTGGCTGCCGCCTTCTTGGCCGGCGCCTTCTTGGCGGCGGCCTTACGTGCCGTCCTCTTCCTCGGTGCGGTCATGCGGTGTGCCTCCTCGGCAGCGGTCGTCGACGAATTGCTTCATCGCTTCGACAAAGTTGACGAAGTACACACCCACTCGTCAACACGGCGCGCCGGTTATTTTTTAGAGACCCAAAACGCCACACTGCTGCATGTCGTCGGAGACGTTCGACAACATCCTGTTGATTCCCTTACTGCGTAAGGGTTTGCGCGTTCGGTTCTTCGCTTCCGACCGGCTACAACAGGCCGCATGGCAATGAAAGAAATTTGTCGAGATGTGACCATACCCAGAGGTATTGAACGTGGGTTACGACTTCTTCCCGACAGCAGCGTTCTGCTTGTCGAGCTGCCGGCGCACATCGTCCATGTCGAGATCGCGCACTGCATCGATGACTTGTTCGAGTGCCTTTTCGCGAAGCGCGCCGGGCTGAGAGAACACGAGCACCCCGTCCCGGAATGCCATCAAGGTGGGAATCGACATGATGCGTGCCGCGGCGGACAACTGCGGCTCGGCCTCGGTGTCGACCTTGCCGAAAAGGATGTCGTCGTGCTCGTCGCTCGCCTTCTCGAACACGGGCGCGAACATGCGGCAGGGGCCGCACCACGACGCCCACCAGTCGACGAGAGTGATGCCGTCACGCCCGACCGATTCGGCGAACGTCTCTGCGGTCAGGTTGGTCGTGGCCATGGCAGCGCTCCTCTCCGTTCTGTGATTCGCAATGCGCGCACCTGGCGCGATATTCCAGGAGCGTTCCCGGCTCGCGCCTTTCTTGCACAGTCGAGGCGGCGGACGAGTCGACCTCTAAGCCGGATTCTGTCCTCGGCGCTTGCACGCCGGGTGACGGCCATCCATCTCGGCCTGCCGTTGCCGACAGGCTCATGCGGTCTACCCGCAGGCTCGGGCGGGCCGCCCTCGAACGCCTGCGCGAGTCAGGCCGAAACCTGGCTCTTCTTGACCTTGCTCCGGGTGGGGTTTACCAAGCCGCTCCGGTCGCCCGGATCGCTGGTGGTCTCTTACACCACCGTTTCACCCTTACCGACAGCCGGCCGAAACCGGCCGCCGGCGGTCTGTTTTCTGTGGCACTTTCCCGCGGGTCGCCCCGGGTTGCCGTTAGCAACCACCCTGCCCTATGGAGTCCGGACTTTCCTCGGCACGCCCCGGCCCCCCGAAGGGAGACGGTGCGCGACGCGGCCGCCCGGTCGGCTCGTCCGCCGCAAAGGCATCGTACGCTCAGGACATGCCGCAGTTAGAGGGCGACGAACTCGCCGTCATCCGCTCCCGCCGTGACGCGCTGCGTGCGAAGTACCTCACGGACAAGGTGAGCCGGCCGCCGTCGACGGCGCGCGGAATCCATCACGCCGCGTTCGTGTGCCGAGACGTCGAGGAGACGATCCGGTTCTACCAGGAGCTCCTCGGGTTCCCGCTCGTCGAGTTGGTCGAGAACCGCGACTACACCGGATCGAGCCACTTCTTCTTCGATCTCGGCAACGCCACCTTGCTCGGCTTCTTCGACTTCCCCGGACACGACCACCAGCCCTACATCGAGACGATCGGTGCGCTGCAGCACCTGGCCATCTCGGTCGACGCCGAGCAGTTCGACGCCGCGAAGGCCAAGCTCGAAGCGGCCGGCGTCGAGTACCTCGGCCCGGACCGTGGCGTGCTCGACAGCATGTACTTCCGCGACCCGAACGGAATGGGGCTCGAGCTCTACCGCGAGGAGCTCGGCCGGTTCGAGGGCGTCGACCTGCTCTGACGCCGGGCAGCCATCCGGCCGCTCAGCGCAGGTGACTGGTGTCGTTGACCAGCTTGACCGACATGTTGCCGTCGACGAAGTAGTCGACGACCGAAACGGACGCGGTGTCGATGTGCAATCGGAACAGCGCGATCGGCGGCGCCTCCAGCGCTGCGCAGACGAGGACCTTGATCGGCGTCACGTGAGTGACAACCACCACCGTCGAATCCGGGTACTTCGCCGCCAGCGCGGCTTGTGCTCGTTCTACCCGCTGGCCGACCTCGGCGAAGGTCTCGCCACCCGGCGGCGCCGTGCCCGGTGTGTCGCGCCAGCGCCGCATCAGCGCCGGGTCGGCCGCCGCGGCTTCGGCGAAGGTGCGTCCTTCCCAGTCGCCGAAGTCGGTCTCGATGAAGTCGTCGACCGTCTCGACCGGCGCGCCCAGCCGAGTGGCGATCGGCTGCGCGGTCTCAACTGCACGCCGCAGTGGCGAGCTCACGACCGCTGCGACCGTGCCAAAGTCGCGCGCGGCGAGCCGGGCGGCCTGGTGTCGCCCACCGTCGTCGAGCGGTAGCTCGTTGCGGCCGGAGAAGCGGCCGCTCGCCGAGTGCTCGGTCGTGCCGTGCCGGACGAGCACCAGCCGAGTGTGCGAGTGGGTGGGCGGCGCCCAGCTACCGCGGGCCGGCCGGTCGCCGGTGCTGGGCGTCGCGGCGCCTCTGGTGCTGCGCGGAGGCTTACCGGCCGCGCGGTCCATCGCTTCGTTGGCGAGCCGGTCCGCGTGCCTGTTCTGCTCGCGCGGTATCCACTCGAAGCTGACCTCGTCGAACTTCTGCCGCAGCGCGGCGGCCGCCCGGGCAAGCGGGCGGAGCCCCTCGTTCTTGACCTGCCATCGTCCGTTCATCTGCTCGACCACGAGCTTGGAGTCCATCCGCACGTGCACGCGGCGAGCGCCGAGGTCCGCGGCCGCAGTCAACCCGGCGATCAACCCGCTGTACTCGGCGACGTTGTTGGTCGCCTCGCCGATCCCCTCGCCGCGCTCGGCCAGCACTTCGCCGGTCGCCGGATCGAGCACGACCGCGCCGTAGCCGGCCGGCCCCGGGTTGCCGCGCGAACCGCCGTCGGCCTCGACGACGACGTGGTCCGACACCTACAACCCCGACTCGGCGGTGCGCACCAGGATCGCGCGGCAGTTGTCGCAGCGCACGACCTCGTCCGGTGCGGCGTGCCGCACGGCGGCCACTTCGCTGCCCGGCAGCTCGATGTGGCAGGCCTCGCAGCGGCGCTGGCGCAACAGCGCGGCGCCCGTGCCGCCGTGCGCACGCGCACGTTCGTAGAGCGCGAGCAGGTCGGCGGGCAACTCGCCGGCGATCGCGGCCCGTTCCGGTTCACGCCGGCCCACCGACGCGTCGATCTCGGTGAACGCCGCGTCCCGTTCGCTCTCGAGCGAGCGCACCTCGGCAGTGACCGCGGTCAGCCGCTCGGTCGATCCGCGAAGCGCCGCGTCCGCTTCCTCGGCACGTTCCATGACGTCGAGAAGTTCGTCCTCGAGCGTCGACTGGCGGCGGGCGAGCGTTGCGATCTCGTGTTGCAGGCTCTCCAGCTCGCGCGCGGGCAGGCCGCCGGCCTGCAACCGCGACTCGTCGCGGGCCGCGCGGGCGCGGACGGTGTCCACGTCGCTCTCCAACCGGACCTGCTCGGCGGTGATGTCATCGGCGCGCGTCTGGGCGTCGACCACGTCGTGGTGCAACGCGTCGGCGCGCTGCTGCGCGTCGGCCAGCGCGGCGAGTTGGGGCAAGGTGCGTCGCCGGTGCGCAAGCTGGCTCAGTGCGGTGTCGGCGGCTTGCAGGTCGAGCAGCCGAAGCTGTGTTGCGGGGTCGGCTTTCACGGAGTCGTTCGGCTCGTTTCCGGTGCGGGGAGGTCGGCGTGCGGCGGGTCGGGCGGAATGTGCAGTGTCCATGGGTCGGTGACCCGGCTGGAGACCCGGACCTCCACCGTAGCGGCGAAGCGATCCCGCAGCGCAGCCGCCAGGTTGTCGAGCCACGGCGCCTCGGTGGCCCAGTGCGCAGCGTCGACGAGGGCCATCCCGGTGCCGCCGCGCTCGGACACCGCTTCGACGACCGGGTGGTGCTTGAGGTCGGCGGTGAGGAAGGCGTCCGCGCCGGCCCGGCGGGCCTGCTCGGCGAGTGCCGCGCCGGAGCCGCCGCACACCGCGACGGTCCGGACGGCGCGGTTCGGGTCGCCCGCCGCGCGCACGCCCCACGCGGTCGCCGGCAACACCGCCGCGGCGTGCCGGGCGAACTCGGCCAACGTCATCGGGGCGGGCAGGCGGCCGATGCGGCCGGTGCCGGCCGCACCCGGCGCGGGCACGGTGGGCAGGAGGTCGAACGCCGGTTCCTCGTAGGGATGCGCCGCGCGCAGAGCGTCCATCACCGCGCCGCGCACCGCGGGCGGGACGACCATCTCGACCCTGGTCTCCGGCACCTTCTCGACGTCGCCGACGGCGCCGACCGCGGGGTTGGCGCCGGGCAACGGGCGAAAGGTTCCGACGCCGTCGGTCGTCCACGCGCAGCGTTCGTAGTCACCGAGCCGGCCCGCGCCGGCGGCGGCGAGCGCGTCGACCAGCGCGTCCGCCGCGTCGCGCGGGACGAACACGACGAGCTTGTCGAGCACTGGGCCGGGGTGCGGCTCGAGCGGACGCACGTCGGTGATGCCGAGGCGGGCGGCCAGCGCGTCGGACACGCCGGGGCTCGCGGCGTCGGCGTTCGTGTGGGCGACGTAGTGCGCCACGCCGCTGCGGATCATCCGGTGGACGAGCGCCCCCTTCGGGTCGCTCGCCGGTACACCGTGCACGCCGGTCAGCAGCAGCGGGTGATGGGTGAGCAGCAACTGCGCCGACCAGTCGATCGCCTCGGCGACCGTGTCGGGCACGGCGTCCACGGCCAGCAACACCCGCTCGACGGGCGCGCCCGGGTCGCCGCAAACCAGGCCGATCGCATCCCAAGGCTCGGCGAGGCGCGGGTCGAACCA
>JAVHVB010000334.1:0-13939 GCA_032160775.1 Pseudonocardiales bacterium
GTCGTGCAGCACTCGCCGGAGTCGCTGGTGAAGGCGGCGGTCGAGGCGGTCGAGCGCGGTGTCGGCGGGCTGATGATCTTCGGCGTGCCCACGGCGAAGGACGCCCGAGGTTCCGGTGCCGACGATCCGGACGGCGTGCTCAACGTCGCGCTGCGGCGGCTGTCCGCCGAGCTGGGCGACGACACGGTGCTGATGGCCGACCTGTGCCTGGACGAGTTCACCGACCACGGGCACTGCGGCGTCCTCGACGACCACGGCACGGTCGACAACGACGCGACCCTGCACCGCTACGCGTCGATGGCCCTCGCGCAGGCCGAAGCCGGCGCGCACCTGCTCGGCACGAGCGGGATGATGGACGGCCAGGTCGGCGCCGTGCGGCAGGCGCTCGACGCCGCCGGGCACCTCGACACCGGCATCCTCGCGTACGCGCCGAAGTACGCGTCCGGCTTCTACGGACCGTTCCGCGAAGCCGTCAACTCCTCGCTCACCGGCGACCGGGCGAGTTACCAGCAGGACGCGGCGCGCAGTGTGGCCGACGCCCTTGCCGAGGTTGCGTTGGACGTCAGCGAGGGCGCGGACATCGTCATGGTCAAGCCGGCGCTGCCCTACTTGGACGTGCTGCGCGCGGTCGCCGACGCGTCGCCCGTCCCGGTGGCGGCGTACCAGATCAGCGGTGAGTACGCGATGGTCGAGGCCGCGGCCGAGCGTGGCTGGCTCGACCGGGAACGGGTGATCCTCGAGACGCTGAACTCGATCAAGCGGGCCGGCGCGTCGATCGTGCTGACGTACTGGGCCGCCGAGGTGGCTACCCTCCTCGCGTGACCGACAGCGGGCCGAAGACGTACGTCGAGCCCGCGCGAAGTTGGGCCGGGCTGCTGTTCTCCGGAGGGTTCTTCGCGGTCGCCATCGGCCTCGACGCGGCGCTCTCCGGCTCCGGCGTGGTCTCGCACCTGCCCGGGTGGGCGATCGCGGTCGCCCTCGTCGGCGGCGTCAACTGGTTGATGATCTACGCCGTGCGGTCGCAGAAGTCGTTGCACCTGAGCGCCGACGAATTGCGGGTCGGCGAGGAGGCGGTCGGCCGCGTCGAGGTGGCGGGGGCCGCCCTCGGCGTCGACGATCCGGAGCTGCCGGTGCTGGGCTGGCCGAACGGGCAGCCGCGCGGCCTCAAGGGCGTGACACTGCGGCTCGCCGACGGCCGCGACGTCGCCGTGCCGACGCGCTTCCCGGACCGCTTCATCGCCGCCCTCGATGTGCCGGCCGGCGTGCTGGCCGGCGTGTCCGCCCGCGGCCAGGAGGTGCGCGCTGCCGCGCGCAGCGAGTATCCGCTGCTGGACACGATCGGTGACCGCGCCGACCAGCTCTTCCGGACCGCGGGCTACGACCTGCCGGCCATCCCGCTCGAGGAGGCCGCGCTCGCGCGGGCGAAGGCGGTGTTCGTCGCCGGCCGGCCGCCGATCGGGTTCGTCCAGCTGGACGAGGTCGACGGGCTCGCGCACATCGCCGAGATCGCGGTGATCCCGCGCTGGATGCGGCAGGGGATCGGCACCGAGTTGCTCGACCGCGCGTGCGACTGGGCGCGGGCGCAGGGCTATTCGGCAATCACCCTGATCACCTACGCCGAGATCCCGTGGAACGGCCCGTACTACGCGGCGCGCGGCTTCCGTGAGATCGAGCCCACCCCGCGGCTGGCCGAGCTGCGTGCGCGCGAGGCGGAGCTGGGGTTGGACGAGGTGGGCCCGCGCATCGTCATGCGCCGCGACCTGTGACCCACTCGACGGGGATTCAAGGGGTGGGCGGCCGGATGAGAGCGCGGTGTCAGCGGTTCGAGCGTCACCATGCCGGTGTCGTAAACGCCGAGCCGGCGCCCGCGCTCACCGCGGCGCCATCCGGATCGCGCCGTCGAGGCGGATCACCTCGCCGTTGAGCATCGGGTTGCTGACGATGTGCTCGACGAGCGCCGCGTACTCGTCCGGGTCGCCGAGCCGGCTCGGGTGCGGCACCTGCCGGCCGAGCGACTCCTGCGCCTCCGGCGGCAGGCTCTGCAGCATCGGCGTCAGGAAGAGCCCCGGCGCGATCGTCACCACCCGGATCAGCTTGTCCGCGAGGTCGCGCGCGATCGGCAGCGTCATCCCTACAACGCCGCCCTTCGACGCCGAGTAGGCCGCCTGGCCGACCTGCCCGTCGAACGCTGCGACCGACGCGGTGTTGACGATGACGCCGCGCTCGCCGCCGACCTCGTCGGTCGCCGCGATGCGCTCGGTGGCCAGCCGGATGACGTTGAACGTGCCGATCAGGTTCACCTGGATCACCCGACTGAACTGATCGAGGGGCAACACGCCGTTCTTGCCGAGTACCCGGCCGGCGGCGCCGATGCCCGCGCAGTTGACGACGATGCGCAACGGTCCGCGCTCGCCCGCGACATCGAGCGCGGCCGCGACGTCGGGCTCGGACGTGACGTCGCCCGGAGCGAAGTCGCCGCCGAGCGCGGCTGCCTGTTCCGCACCGGGAGCGCTGGGCAGGTCGAGGATCGTGACGTGCGCGCCGGCGGCGGCGAGCCGCTTCGCGGTGGCCAGCCCCAGCCCGGAAGCTCCGCCGGTGACGACCGCCGCGCTGCCCTCGATGTTCATGCCCGTCCGCCTTCCGCCGCTCCGGATCCGGATCGATCCTGCCGGATGCCCGCGCCGCGGCTGCCGACGGGCTACGTGTGCTGCGCGCGCAACGCCACGTCGTCGGTCAGCACTTTGCGGACGTAGTCCTGCACCGGCGCGCCCACGCCGAGGAAGGTGAGGTCGCAGTAGAAGTTCCGGCCGAACAAGAACACGGCGTCGATGTAGACCTTCACCTGATGGCCGTCCTGCGCGACGGTGACGACGCCGGTTGCCGACCCGGCCCAGTTGACCGCGACATTCACTCCGCCGCTCTGCACGGTGAACTGCGACGACGTGATCGTCGCGCCCGGCACCGCCTCGAGCACCCGGTTGCGCACCACCTGCGCCATGCAGCCGTCAGCCTTGGAGCTACCCAGCGCGGTGGCGCGATCGGCCGACGGTCCGTTGTCGTCGAAGCCGACCGCAGTCGAGGTGATGCGTTGTCGGCCCTTGCGGAACTCGCCGGACCGCTCGGTCGCGATGCTCTTGCCGTGCACCGTGACCCCGGTACAGGTGGCGAGGTCGCCGAGCAGATCGCCCTGGTCGTTGGCCGCCGGGAAGGACCGCCACGAGGGCGGGAAGTCGCTGAGCTGGAGCAGCACCGACCGCATGGTCTTGTGGATCGGCTCCGGCGAGCTGGTGCATGCGCAACAGCCGAGGACCAGCACCAGCAGCACGCCGAGTCGGCGCATCTAGCGCGCCATCAGGACGTGCCACGGGCGGACCCCGACGGCCGGCCGACGGTGCTGCAGGAGGTACCACTTCCGCGCCTCTGGCATGACTGCCAGCTTGGCACACGCGACTTTGGAAGACTGGAGAGGTGAGTGACGCCCCGGCATCTGCCGCCCTGTTCGACCGCGCCCAGCACGTCATCCCGGGCGGGGTGAATTCGCCCGTGCGGGCGTTCCGCGCGGTCGGCGGCACGCCGCGCTTCATGGTGCGCGGCGCCGGTCCGTACCTCACGGACGCGGACGGTCGGCGTTACGTCGACCTGGTCTCGTCGTGGGGGCCGATGATCCTCGGCCACGCGCACCCGGAGGTCGTCGCGGCGGTGCAGGCGGCGGCCGCGTCCGGGTTGTCGTTCGGCACCCCGACCGAGGGCGAGGTCGAACTCGCCGAGGAGCTCGTCAGCCGGGTGGCGCCGGTCGACCAGGTCCGGCTGGTGAATTCGGGCACCGAGGCCACGATGTCCGCCGTCCGGCTGGCCCGCGGTTTCACCGGCCGGCACCGGATCGTGAAGTTCGCCGGCTGCTACCACGGGCACGTCGATGCGCTGCTGGCCGCGGCCGGTTCCGGCGTCGTCACGCTGGGGCTCCCGGACTCGCCGGGAGTCACCGGCGCGCAGACGGCGGAGACGATCGTCCTGCCCTACAACGATCTGGCCGCGGTCACGGCCTGCTTCGCCGAGTTCGGCGACGACATCGCCTGCGTCATCACCGAGGCGGCCGCCGGGAACATGGGGGCCGTCGCGCCGGTCGACGGCTTCAACGCGGGCCTGCGCGAGATCACCGCCCGGCACGGCGCGCTGCTGATCATGGACGAGGTGATGACGGGTTTCCGGGTGTCCGCGTCCGGCTGGTACGGCATCGAGGCGGTCGACGCGGACCTGTTCACCTTCGGCAAGGTGATGAGCGGCGGCCTGCCGGCGGCCGCGTTCGGCGGCCGGGCCGAGGTGATGGCGAAGCTGGCGCCGGCCGGCCCGGTGTACCAGGCCGGGACGCTGTCCGGGAACCCGGTCGCGGTAGCCGCCGGATTGACGACCTTGCGGCTCGCCGACGACGCCGTTTACGCGGCGCTGGACGCGAACGCGCAGGCGATCGGCGCCTTGGTCGGCACCGCGCTCGATGACGCTGGGGTGGCGCACCGGGTGCAGTTCGCCGGGAATCTGTTCTCCGTCTTCTTCGGTGGGTCGCCAGTCGTGGACTTCGCCGGCGCGCAGGCAGCCGAGACGTGGCGGTACAAGCCGTTCTTCCACGCGATGCTCGACGCGGGGGTGTACCTGCCACCGTCGGCGTTCGAGGCGTGGTTCGTGAACGCCGCGATGGACGACGAGGTGATCGGCCAGATCGCCGCCGCGCTGCCGGCCGCTGCGCGCGCCGCGGCCGCCGCGTCCGCCCCGTCCGCCCCGCACTGACCCGCGAGTGGGCTATTGCGGCGCGAGTGGTCGGCTGTGGCGACCCACTCGCGCCCTGGTAGCCCACTCGCGGAAATGGCGGACTACTGGGCTTGCAGCACGCTGTCCGGGTCGCGTTCGCCGTTGACGATCTCGCGGGCGGTCTTGGTGAGCGGCAGTCCGCGGGACCGGCAGAAGGTGCGCAGCCGCGCGAAGGCCGCATCGACGCTGAGCTGGCCGCGCTCGGCAAGCAGCCCCTTGACCTGTTCGATCACGATCCGTTGGTTCAGCGCTGTCTGGAGCTGCTCGGCGAGCATCTCGCTGCTGGCCAGTGCGCGGCGCTGGAGGATGGCGATGGTGGCGACGTCGGCGAAGGCCTGGGCCATGCGCGTCTCGTCCGGCCGCGGATCCCGGCCGGCGGAGTGGAAGACGTTGAGCGCCCCGATCCGGGTGGCCCGCAACCGCATCGGCAGCGCCTGCACGCTCGTCAACGAGCGGGCAGCCGCCTCGGTGGCGAACCGCGGCCACCGTTGCGCCGCGCCCGGATCGCTGAGCCGAACGACCACCGCGTCGCCGGTGGCGAACGCGTCGATGCAGGGTCCCTCGCCGTGGCTCATCTCGAACAGCTCGAGGTCACGCATCGCTTCGCTGGACGACGCGACGAGTTGCAGCGCGCCGCTGTGGTCGACGAGCATCAGCCCTGCCGTGGTCGCGTCCAGCACGTCGATGCACGCGGTCACCAACCGGTCGAACAGATCGTTGACGTCGAAGTCTGTGACGAGGGTGTCGGTCAGCGCGACAAAGGTGGCCGCCAGGGCGAGGTGCCGCGGCCCGTCGGTAGGAAAGTCAGTCACATCGTCCTCACTTCGTGCGTGTTATTCATTCTGCTCAGACTCGGTCGGGATTGAAACGGCGCCGTCCGGCGATCACATCGGCGGCGATCTCGGAGATGGGCCGGTTGACGGCGTAGGCGTGTGCGCGGAGGCGGACGAGTGCCTCGTCGATGCGCAGGCCGGTCTGCACCGTGACCATGCCCGCGGCGCGGTGCACGTCGGCGCGCAGAACCGCGCCGTCCAGCCGGCCGCGGTCATCGTCACCGGTCTCCAGTACGCCGCTCATCACGTCCAGCAGGCCGAGGAAGGCCTCGTCGGCAAGCCGGAGGGCGACGCGGAGCTGCGCGTCGTCGAGGGCGAGCGGTTGCCGCGCGTACATGGTCAGGACGCCGGCGGTGATGGCGCCGGCCTGGATCGGGAAGGCGTGAACAGCGCGGATCTGCTCGTCCAGCGCGGCGGTCAGCCAGCCCATCCAGGCGGCCGCACGCGCGCTGGTGCGCAGATCAGGGACGAGCACCGGGACGCCGAGACGCAACGCGTCGACGCTGGGACCGTCGCCGGTGGTGAACGCCGTCTCCTCCAGGGAGGCGACACCCGCGGTGGTGGCGTACGCCGGTCCCGACTGCTGCCGACCGTCGGAAAGCAGGACCGTGACGTCATCGATCGGCAGCCGGTCGACGCACGCCGCGGCGATCCGGGCCAGGACCCGGCCGCGTGGTTGCGCCTGGCTTGCGTCCGTCACCCCGCACCCCCGTCCAGCCGACAGGTGCTGATGAGAACACCAAGCCCGGGGCGCGCCTTGAATACTGCCTCCCGCGGCGCGCGCCCGGGCCCGGCCTTGCCGGCCTCGGCGCGTACGCCCCCGCGCGCGTCGAGACCGACCGGTGAAATCGGGGCGCCGCGCCGCAACCTCCGTCGAGCGCCACCGCCCGACCGATGCTGCGTCGACAGGACTGGAGCGCCCCGCCCTCACCGAGTTTCACTGTCCGTGGGACGTGCCACCGGGGTCTGGGGCAACACAGCAACTCTGCGAGAGCTGCTTACCCTCCACCGTAACTCGCAAGGCGGTAGCCGTCCAGATCGGACGAACAGGCCGGGGAGGTCAGTCGATTCCGGCGGCGACGATCGCGCGGAGCCGCTCGTGGTCGGTGGGGTCGCCGTCGACGACCGGCTCGGACAGCTGCGGACGGCCCCACAGCCAGGCGTCCAGGTCGCGAGCGCTCGCACTGAGCGTGAACGTCGGTGACCCGGACCCGATCAGCTCGAGCGACGGCTCGTGGTCCCAGGTCTTGCCGCTGTTGGGGCTCAGCCCGCTGAAGCTGCCCAGCTGCACCAGCCACTCGCCGCCGGTATCGGTGGCCCGCAGCCGGCCGACCGGCCCGTCGAGCGCCCAGTCGGCCCAGTCCGGGTAGCCGTGGAAGTGCTGCAGCACCTCAAGCACTCCGTCGCTCGCGAGGTCGGCATCGAGGTTGGTCACCGCGCCGGCAGTCAGTTCGGCGTCCAGCCGGTGGATCAGCGCTTCGTGGGCCATCCGCCGGCGGACGAAGCCGGTCGTGTTGTCCGTCGACCACGTCCAGGCCGCGACCTGCGGGGGCGTATCGCGCAGCGTCTCGAGGAGCTGCGTGCGGGATCGCTCGAACAGGTCGACCAGCGGGGCGCGGCTCCCCGGACGTTCGGGCTTGGCCTCCTCGGCGGCGGACGGGTCGGCCAGCCGCTCGCGGACGATCGTCCCCCAGAACAGGAACACCTCGCCGACGTGCCAGAGCAGGTCGTCCGCCGTCCACTCCGGGCAGGACGGGACGGGCGCCTGCGGGTCGGCGTCCCGGAGCGCGGCGGCGAACCGCGCGGAATCCCGCTCGAGGTGGCCGAGGTAGTCCAGCTCCATGGGCCGACCGTAGCCGTGCACCCACGCCGGTCTGCACGGGTGCACGCGGAGGGGATGAAAGCATGAACGCATGGCGACGGTGCACCTGCTGCGGCACGGGGAGGTCTTCAACCCAGACCACGTGCTCTACGGCCGGCTGCCCGGATTCAAGCTGAGCGAGCTGGGCGAGCGGCAGGCGCTCGCGGCGGCCGAGTGGCTGGCCCGGCATGACATCGGCCACCTCGCCTCGTCGCCGCTCGAGCGCGCCCAGCAGACCGCCGCCCCGCTGGCCGCGAAGCTCGGTCTGGACGTCGTCCTCGACGAGCGGCTGATCGAGGCGGACAACCACCTGCAGGGCCGCAACGTCGCCGGCGGCAAGGGGCTGTTCAAGGACCCCGCCAACTGGCGCTACTTCCGCAACCCGTTCCTGCCCTCGTGGGGAGAGCCCTACGCGAAGGTCGCCGCGCGGGTGCTCGCCGCCGTGCGCGCTGCGCGGGACGCTGCCGGCGGCCGGGACGCGGCCTGCGTCAGCCACCAACTGCCAATCGTGTGCGCCCGCCGCAGCGCGAACGCGCAGCGGCTCTTCCACGATCCGCGCCGCAGAGAATGCGCGCTCGCGTCGGTCACGTCGTTCACCTTCGCCGGCGACGACATCGTGCGGGTCAGCTACTCCGAACCGGCCGCCGCGCTGCCCAGCGGAACGGGCGCCGGGGCCTAGCCGGTCGTGGACCACACCGGCTGAGTCCGGTTACGGCGCGTCCAGCCTCGTAACGCACACTGGACGGCGATGAAACGCGCGCTGCTGGCCCTGCTCACCGCCCTGTTGGCGGTGTCCGGATGCAGCTCGGCGCACGACAGCCACGGCACCTACGTGTTCACCGACCCGACGGAGCCCGGCACGGTGATCCCGGCAGCCGATCGCTTGCCTGCCGGCACCTTCACCGGCGACCTCCTCGACGGCGGGACGATCGGCACCGACGACCTCAAGGGCAAGGTCAGCCTGCTCAACTTCTGGGCGAGCTGGTGTGGCCCGTGCCGCATCGAGTCGCCGCAGCTCGACCTGCTCTACCGCGAGTTGAAGAGCACCGGCGTCGAGTTCGTCGGCGTCGACACCAAGGACGCCAGAAGCAACGCGCAATCGTTCGTCCACGACTTCAAGATCACCTACCCGATCGTGTTCGACGAGCAGGGCGAGATCGCCATCCGGCTCGGCGACCTGCCGGCCCGCGGGCTGCCGTTCTCGGTGCTGCTCGACAAGGCGGGCAAGGTCGCCGCCGTCTACGTCGGCCTCGTGACGCCCAAGGATCTACAGGGCCCGCTGGACTCACTCACCGCGGAGCAGAAGAGGTGAACCTGGCGGGCGGCTTCGCGCACACCGTCAGCGACGGGCCGCTGCTCGTCGCGGCCGCCGTCGCCGCCCTCGTCGGCCTGATCGGCTTCCTCTCCCCGTGCGTGCTGCCGCTCGTGCCGGGTTACCTCTCCTATGTGGCGGGACTGTCCGGCGACGCCGACCGGCCCAGCCAGCGCCGGATGGTGCTCGGCGCACTGCTGTTCGTGCTCGGCTTCACCGCGATCTTCGTCGCGCAGGGGGCCGCGTTCGGCGAGCTGGGCTTCTCCATCACCGAGCACCGGGTGGGCATCGAACGCGTGCTCGGCGCGGTGACGATCGTGATGGGCGTCGTGTTCCTCGGCGGCATCCCGTTCCTGCAGCGCGAGTTCAAGTTCCACCGGCTGCCGCAGGCCGGCCTGCTCGGCGCCCCGCTGCTCGGCGCGGGATTCGGGCTGGCGTGGGCGCCGTGCCTGACACCCACCTACGGCGCCGTGTACACGATGGCGATCAGCCAGGGCACGGCCGGCCGTGGTGCGATCCTCACCGTCTTCTACTGCCTCGGTCTCGGCCTCCCCTTCGTCCTGGTCGCGCTCGGCTTCGGCTGGGTCACCTCCGTCCTCGGCTTCGTCCGCCGGCACCGCGTCTGGATCAGCGGCGTCGGGGGAGCGCTGCTCATCGCGATCGGTGTCCTGCTGCTGTCCGGCGCGTGGGACCACCTGATGAACGTGCTGCGGGCGAACGTCGGGTCCGACGCCGGGTTCCAAGTGTGACGAGCATGACGAGCAAGAGAAGTCTGCGGACGGTCCTGCGACCGGTGCGCATGGCGTGGCGGCGGCTCACCGCGATGCGCACTGCGCTGATCCTGCTGTTCCTGCTGGCGGTGGCTGCGGTGCCGGGATCGCTGCTGCCGCAGCGCCCGCTCAACCCCGTCAAGACCGCCGACTACATCAAGGCGCACGGTGCATGGGGACGGTTCCTCGACTCGATCGGCATGTACGACGTCTTCGGCTCGGTGTGGTTCGCCGCGATCTACCTGTTGCTGTTCGTCTCGCTGGTCGGCTGCCTCGTGCCGCGCATCCGGGTGCATGCGCGGGCGCTACGCCGCAAGCCGCTGCCCGCGCCGCGCAACCTCGACCGGCTGCCCGAGTCGGGCCGGTTCGAGACCGCGACGCCGCCCGCGACGTACGCCGCGGCGGCACGCGGCGCGCTCGGCCGGCGCTGGCGCGTGGAGCAACGCACCGAGGAGTCCGGTGCGACGACCTTGTCGGCCGAGAAGGGGTACAGCCGCGAGACCGGCAACCTGATCTTCCACATCGCGCTGCTCGCGTCACTGATCCTGATCGCGGTCGGCCGGCTCTACACCTATGAGGGCCAGCTGATCGTCAAGCAGGGCAGCGGGTTCTGCAACGCGGTGTACCAGTACGACTCGTGGCACCCCGGCCGGCTGGCTGCCGAGGGCAAGGTGCACCCGGCGCCGTTCTGCATCGACAGGCTCGACAAGTTCACCGCGTCCTACACCGACGAGGGCGCGCCGTCGACGTTCCGCGCCGATGTCACCTACCGGCGCAACGTGAACGCGCCGCAGCAGACCGCGTCGATCACCGTCAACCACCCGCTTCGGCTCGAGGGCGACCGGGTGTATCTGCTCAGCCACGGCTACGCGCCGACCATCACCGTCCACATGCCGGACGGTTCGGTGCGGCACGACACCGAGGTGTTCGTCCCGTCGGATGCCGCGACCCTGCTGTCCGAGGGCGCGTTCTCGCTGGACGGACCGCAGTTCGGCAAGGACGCCGGCACGCAGGACATCGGCATCTCCGGCCTGTTCGCGCCGACCCCGGTGGACGAGGGCAACGGCAAGATCGGCTCGGCATCGCCGCAGCCGAACCGTCCGGAGCTGTCGATCTTCGTGTACCAGGGCGATCTGACCGGCTCCGGCCTGCCGCACTCGGTGTATTCGATCGACACGTCCGAGATGACCAAGATCGGCGCGGCGAACCTGCGGGTCGGGCAGACCAAGCAGCTGGCGAACGGGGTGTCGGTGACCTTCGACGGGTGGGTGCCGTGGGCGTCGCTGCAGATCTCGCACGACCCGGCGCAGGGCTACCTGCTGATCGCCGCGCTGGCGATGGTGCTGGGCCTGCTGGCCTCGCTCGGCGTCCGGCGCCGCCGGGTCTGGCTGCGGCTGAGCCCGAGCGCGCCCGGCGACACGGGATCGCCTACCGTTGTGTCGGTCGGCGGACTCGCGCGAAGCGATTCGGGCAACTTCAGCGCTGAGTTCGCCGAGGTGCTCGAACGGCTCGCAGCGGCGGGGCCGCCGGTGAACGAGGCGTACGGGTCGACGTTGCACATCACCCGCGACGACCCGATCGGCGCAGGGAAGGACTGAGGCTCGCGATGACTGGGATCGACGGCTCGGCGGCGCACCTGTCCGACGGGCTGTTCACCACCGCGATAGCGGTCTACGCGCTCGCCATGGTCGGCTACACCGCCGAGTACGCGTTCGGTCGGGTGGCCCGCAAGCCGGCCGAGGCGGCCGAGCCGGCCGAGGCGCCGGCCCGGGAACTCGTCGGGGCGGGCGGTCCGTCCCCGTCCGAACCCCCGTTTGCATCCGCACCCGGGGCGATCTCGTCGAGTAAGCCACCGGGACGCATGCAAAGCGATCGGTTGGCGGCGCGCATCGGCCGCTGGTCGGTGCTGCTCACCGTCCTGGGAGCGCTGATCCACGGCGGCTCGATCGCCGTCCGGGCCATCGCGGTCGACGCGGTGCCGTGGTCGAACATGTACGAGTTCGCCTCGGTCGCCGGGCTGGTCGGCATTGTCGCCTTCCTCGGCGTGCTCTGGAAGCTGCCGACGCTGCGACACCTCGGCGGGTTCGTCCTGCTGCCGGTCATCCTGATGATGTTCCTGGCCGGGACGGTGCTGTACTCGCGGGCGCAACCGCTGGTTCCCGCGTTGCAGTCGTACTGGCTGGCGATCCACGTCACCCTCGTGTCGATCGCCGAGGGCGCGCTGATGACGAGCGCGGTGCTGACCGTGCTGTACCTCATGCGGGCCCGGCAGGACCGAACGCCCTTCCGTTCGGAGCGGCTGGGGAACCTGGCCGCGAAGCTGCCCGCCGCCGAGACGCTGGACAAGGCGGCCTACCGGGTCGTCGCGTTCGCCTTCCCGCTGTACACGATCGCGGTCATCTGCGGCGCGATCTGGGCCGAGGCGGCCTGGGGCCGCTACTGGGGCTGGGATCCGAAGGAGACCTGGGCGTTCATCGTCTGGGTCGTCTACGCCGGGTACCTGCACGCACGAGCGACCGCCGGCTGGAAGGGCCGCGCCGCCGCGTGGATCAACCTGGCCGGGTTCGGCGCGATCACGTTCAACTTCCTGATCGTCAACATCGTGGTGAGCGGCCTGCACTCCTACGCCGGCCTGTCCTGATCGCACGTCCTCACCAACTCGAAGGGCCCGGCGGGCCGACCGGGATACTGGACGGCGTGGCCTTCGCCGATCTGCAGGACTTCGTCGACGCACTGGAGCGTGACGGTGACCTGACCCGCGTGCGGGTGCCGGTCGACCCGCACCTCGAGGTCACCGGCATCGTGCAGCGGGTGCTGCGCGAGCAGGGCCCGGCGCTGCTGTTCGAACGCCCCACCCGCGGCCGGCTGCCGCTGCTGATGAACGCATTCGGCACGCAGCGGCGGATGGCGCGGGCACTCGGCGTGCACGATCTGGACGAGATCGGGCTGCGCATCGGCGAGCTGATCAAGCCGGAGCTGCCGAAGGGCGTCGGCGGGCTGAAGGACGCGCTCGGGAAGCTCGGGCAGTTGCGCAACGCGCCGCCGCGGCGGGTCAAGGCGGCGGCCTGCCAGGAGGTCGTCGTCCGGGGCGACGACATCGACCTCGAGGCGCTGCTCCCCGGCGTCAAAGCCTGGCCGGACGACGGCGGCGTCTTCCTCAATCTGGGCCTGACGCACACGAAGCACCCGGAGACCGGCGCCCGCAACCTCGGCATGTACCGGTTGCAGTTGCAGGACCCGCGCACGATCTCGCTGCACTGGCAGATCCACAAGGACTCGACCTCGCACGCGGCGATCGCCGAGCGGCGTGGCGAGCGGCTGCCCGTCGCGATCGCGTTCGGCTGCCCGCCCGCCGTCACCTACGCCGCGTCCGCGCCGCTGCCGGGCGACATCGACGAGTACCTGTTCGCCGGTTTCCTCCAGCGCGACCGGGTCGACCTGGTCGACTGCGTCTCCGTGCCGCTGCAGGTGCCGGCCGCCGCGCAGGTCGTCGTCGAGGGGTGGGTCGAGCCCGGTCAGCGGCTGCCCGAGGGCCCGTTCGGCGACCACACCGGCTTCTACACGCCGATCGAGCCGTTCCCGTTCGTCAAGGTCGAGACGCTGACCATGCGCACCGACGCGATGTACCAGTCGATCATCGTCGGCCGGCCGCCGCAGGAGGACGGGCCGATCGGCAAGGCCACCGAGCGGATCTTCCTGCCGCTGATCAAGATGACGTTGCCGGAGATCGTCGACTACGACCTGCCCGAGGCCGGCGTCTTCCACAACTGCGTGATCGTCTCGATCGACAAGCGCTTCCCGAAGCACGCGCAGAAGGTGATGAACGCCGTGTGGGGGGCGGGCCTGCTCTCGCTGTCCAAGCTGATCGTGGTCGTGGACGCCGACTGCGACGTCCACGACTACGCCGAGGTGGCTTGGCGAGCGTTCGGCAACGTCGACTACGCGCACGACGCGGTGCACATGACCGGCCCCGTCGACCACCTCGACCACGCGTCGTACGAGCAGTTCTACGGCGGCAAGCTCGGCATCGACGCGACCCGCAAGCTGCCGACCGAGGGCTACCGGCGGGCCGGCGGCTGGCCGGACGAATGCGTCCTGGACGAGGCGACGCTCACTCTCGTCGACCGCCGGTGGCGCGAGTACGGCATCGGCGCGGGCGGCCGCGGCCGATGACCGCCAACGATCATGTTGCGCGTGTGGGGTCTGGGCACCCCGAGCGCAACATGATCGCGACGCCGGACGCCGGCGGCAACAAGATCAAGAAGTTCCTGCGCCTGGTGATGATCGAGCACTCGGTGTTCGCGCTGCCGTTCGCCTACATCGCGGCGCTCACCGCGATGTGGGCGCAGACGCGGTCGGT
>JAVHVB010000335.1:0-17862 GCA_032160775.1 Pseudonocardiales bacterium
GTCTGCATCGCGTACAGCGGGCTGGTGCCGATGTCGCCGAAGACCACGCCCAACGCGCCCACCGCGAGGCCGAGCATGCCGGCGCCGCGGGCGGCCGGGTGGGCGCCGCTGCCGATGTGTCCGGACGGCGTCGGGGGCCGCCCGTCCGGGGCGTCTCCGGGATCGGCGATCTTTGCGCTTTCTACGGTGCTGTCGGCGTCGTCCACGACTGTCAGTCTGCACCGGCCGCCGGCCCCGGTGGCTCAGGACCTGTAGAGCTCTTCGATCCGGTCGGCGTACTTCGCGGCGATCGGCTTGCGCTTGAGCTTCATCGTCGGCGTCACCTCGTCGCCTCCGGGCTCCCACACGTCCGGCAGGATCTTGAACTTCTTGATCTGCTCGACGCGGGCCAGTCGGGTGTTCGCCTCCTTGACGCCCGCCTCGACGGCCGCCCGCACCGCCGGGTCGTCGGCCAGCACGGCCGGCGATGCGTCGGGCAGGCCGTTCGCCTGCGCGAAGGCGACCAGTGCGTCCGGGTCGAGCGTCATCAGGGCGACGACGTAGGGCCGGTCGTCGCCGATCGCGATCACCGACCCGGCGATCGGGACGTTGACCTTGACCGTGCCCTCGATGTTGGCCGGCGACATGTTCTTGCCGGACGCGTTGATCATCAGTTCCTTCTTGCGGTCGACGATCCGCACGTAGCCGTCGGTGTCGATCGTCGCGATGTCGCCGGTGTGCAGCCAGCCGTCCGGATCGATCGCCTCGGCCGTCTTCTCCGGCTCGTTGCGGTAGCCCTTCATCAGCAGCGGGCCGCGCACGAGCAGTTCTCCGTCGTCCGCCAGACGCAGCTCGACGTTGGCCAGCGCGGTGCCGACGGTGCCGATCCGGATCGCGTCGGGCGGGTTCACGGTCGCGCAGCAGGAGAGCTCGGACATGCCCCACAGCTCACACACCGGCAGGCCGAGGCCGAGCACGAACTCGAGCGCCTCGGGGTCGATCGCGGCGGCGCCGGTAGCGGCGAACTTGACCCGGTCCAGACCGAGCCGGTGCCTGATCTTGGACAGGACGAGCTTCTCCGCGAGGCGGTGCTGGGCGGCCAACGGCGCGGGCACGGGCTTGCCGTCGGAGAGCAGCCGGGCGCGCTTGCGGCCGGTGCCGATCGCCCACACGGCGAGCTTCTTCTTGACCGGTGACGTCTCCGCGGCGAGTTGGGCCTCGATGCCCGTCTTGAGCTTGTACCAGACCTGCGGCACTGCGCCGAAGAACGTCGGGCGCACGCTCGGCAGCACCGCGATCATCTGCTTGAGGTCGGCGAGCGTCACGATCTGCATGCCGGTGGCCATGCTGTTGTAGTGCGCCCCCCACCGGTTGGCGATGTGGGCATCCGGCAGATACGAGATGACGGAGTCGGCCGGACCCATCGGCACGATGCCGATCGTCGCGTCGAGCTCGGCGAGCATGTTCGAGTGGGTGAGCTCCACGCCTTTCGGCGGCCCGGTGGTGCCCGAGGTGTAGATGATCGTCGCGACATCGGACGGCTCGACGGCCTGCCACGCCTTCGCGAAGTCGAACCGGCGCGGCGCCTTGCCGCTCTCGAGCTCGGCGAGGGTCATCGTGCCCTCGACCTCGGCATCGATGCAGACGATGTGTTGTACGGCCGAGCTCGTCGCCGCCGTCGCGGCGCGGATCTGGCCGAGGAACTGCTGCTCGCACACGACGACCTTGTTGCCGGCGTTGCTGAACAGGTGCGCGATCTGCTCGGGTGCGAGGGTGTTGTAGATCGAGAACGGCGTGCCGCCGGCGTGCAACGTGGCCGTGTCGAGCAGGTGGAACTCCGGCCGGTTCGTCAGCATCAGCCCGACGGTGTCGCCGCGCTTGACGCCGAGGGCGGCGAGCCCGGTCGCGAGTTGCTGCACGCGGTCCGCGTACTGCTTCCAGGTGATGCGCAGCGAGCCGTCGGACGTGCTCAGTGCGATGTTGTGCGGGTGCCGCTGGGCCGTCTGCTGGAACGCTGCCGTCAGCGTCGCGGGGAGATCCATGCGCGAGATCCTAGGCCCGAGCCGGCCACGGGCACCGGTCGAGCCGGGTTCGGCCGGTCGGTGCCCGACCGCGGACCCGCAATGAACAGCAGGTCGCTCGCCCCGGTGAGCGACAGGACCTTCGTGACGAGCGGTGTCACGCCGACCAGGACGAGCGTGCCGCGCCGGTAGAGCGCCTCGTGGTGCACCTCGAGGATCGCGGTGATTGCGGCGGCGTCGACGAACGTGACGGCACTCAGATCGAGGCGCAGGAACCGGCGCCCGGCAGTCAGTTGTTCCTGCAGCACTGACCACAGCTGCGCGGCCGTCGACACGTCCAGGTCACCGCGGACCGAGATCGAGGCGCTGCGGTGATCGCAGTGCACCGTCTCGATCGCCAGCAGATCGCCGTTGGTGGCCGACAGGCCGCCCGGGAAGCGTGGCGCAGTGCTGGTCATACGACCCCTCCACCCGAAGTGTCCGGACAAACCCGACGATTGGTGCGAACTGAGCGGAGCCTACGGGACCGGGCACACAGTCCGTGTGAAATCGGAGGGGGAGGGTGAAGTCAGGCGGTGGCGGCGGCAATCTCGCGGAGCAGGTCGCCGGCCAGCTCGACGCGGCAGATGAGCAGGTCCGGCAGGTAGGGGTGCTCGCTGTTGTAGACGAGCTCGCTGCCGTCGATCCGCGAGGCGTGCACCCCGGCGGCCAGCCCGACGCCCACCGGAGCAGCCGAATCCCACTCCCACTGCCCGCCGCCGTGCAGGTAGGCGTCGGCGTCGCCGCGGACGACCGCCATCGCCTTGGCCCCGGCCGAACCCATCGGCGCGAGCTCGGCGCCCAGCTTCTCGGCGACCGGCGCGGCCCACTCCGGCGGTCGGCTGTCACTCACCAGAAACGTGAGGCGCGGATGCGGCCGGCGGGTGGCGCGGGTGGTGTCGCTGGCATAGACGGTGTCCAGCGCGGGCTGGGCGACGGCCGCTGCGGTGATTCCGGAGCCGCGCTCCCACAACGCCACGTGGACGGCCCAGTCGTCTCGGCCGGGCATGCCGTACTCGCGGGTGCCGTCGAGCGGGTCGATGATCCACACGCGGTCCGCGGACAGCCGCTCCGGCGAATCGGCCGACTCCTCGGAGAGCACCGCGTCACCGGGACGCAACGCGGCCAGCTCGCGCAACAGCAGCGAGTTGGCCGCGGCGTCGCCGCGCTTGCCGAGGTCCTTGCCGGTCAGTCCGCTGGCCGAGCGCAGGGTCAGCAGCAGATCGCCCGCCTGGCGTGCGAGGTCAGCCGCGACTCGCGCGTCACTGACGTCACTCACCCAGCTGTCCGCTCGACGAGGTCCAGGACGAGCGCCGCCTGCGCGGCCGCGTCGCCGTCCTCGGGACGCAGCCGCAGATGCGGCGCCTCGGGCGCCTCGTACGGGTCGTCGATGCCGGTGAAGTTCTTGATCTCGCCGGCCCGGGCCTTCGCGTACATGCCCTTCGGGTCGCGCTGCTCGCAGACCTCGAGCGGGGTGTCCACGAAGATCTCGAGGAAGGGCAGCGAGCCCTCGCTGTGGGCGGTCCGCGCCCGCTGCCGGTCGGCCGCGTAGGGGCTGACCAGCGAGACGATCGCGATGACGCCCGCGTCGGCCAGTAGCTTGGCCACCTCTCCGACCCGACGGACGTTCTCCGCGCGGTCCTCGGCCGAGAAGGTGAGGTCGGCGTTGAGGCCGTGCCGCAGGTTGTCGCCGTCGAGCAGATAGGCCGGCCGACCGGACGCGACGAGTCGTCGCTCCAGCTCCGCGGCGACCGTCGACTTGCCCGAACCGGAGAGCCCGGTCAGCCAGACCGTCATGCCGGTGGTGGCCCGCTCCTCGCGGTGCACCGAGCCGCTGTGCCAGACGACCTTCGAGTCGTGCTGGCTCGGCCCGGTGATCATGCCGGCCGCGACGGTGTTGTTCGTGGCCTCGTCGACCAGGATGAAGCTTCCGGTGTCCCGGCTGCGCCGGTAGGAATCGAACAGCAGTGGCTGCTGGGTGCGCAGCCGGATCCGGCCGATCTCGTTCAGGGTCAGCTCCGTCGCCGCCTCGTCGCGGTGCAGCGTGTTTACGTCGAGCCGGTAGTCGAGCTCGCCGACCACGGCGCGGGTCGAGCGGGTGGTGTGCTGGATGGTGTACCGGGCGCCTGCGGTCAGCTGGGTGTCGGAGGTCAGCCAGCAGACCATCGCGTCGAGTTCCTGACTGACATGCGGGCGGTTGTGCGGGCGGCAGATGAGGTCGCCGCGGGCGATGTCGATGTCGTCGGCGAGTTCGATGGTCAACGCCTGGCCGGCGAACCCCTCTTCGATCTTGCGCCCGCCGGGCGCCCAGATGGCCGAGACCTTCGTGGCGAACCCGGACGGCAGCACCGTCACCTCGTCGTTCACCCGCATCACCCCGCCGGCCAGCGTGCCGGCGTAGCCACGGAAGTCGTGCAGCGTCGCGTGCGAGGACTGGTGCGGGCGGATGACGTACTGCACCGGGAACCGCACGTCGATCAGGTTCCGGTCGGACGCGACGTGGATGTCCTCGAGATGGTGCAGCAGCGACGTGCCCTCGTACCACGGCATGGCCGAACTACGGGTGACGACGTTGTCGCCAGTGAGTGCCGAGAGCGGGATGAACGTGAGGTCGGAGACCTCGAGCTTGATCGCGAAGCGGCGGAACTCCTCGCGGATCTCGTTGAACCGTTCCTCGGAGTAGTCGACGAGGTCCATCTTGTTGATACAGATGAGCAAGTGGGGGATGCCGAGCAGGCTGGCGAGGAACGCGTGCCGGCGCGACTGCTCGAGCACGCCGTTGCGCGCGTCGATGAGGATCAGCGCGACGTCGGCGGTCGAGGCGCCGGTGACCATGTTCCGCGTGTACTGAACGTGGCCCGGGGTGTCCGCGATGATGAACTTCCGCTTCGGCGTCGCGAAGTACCGGTATGCGACGTCGATGGTGATGCCCTGCTCGCGCTCGGCGCGCAGGCCGTCGGTGAGCAGGGCGAGGTCCGGGACGTCCTGACCGCGTCGCTGGCTGGTCAGCGCGACTGCGTCCATCTGGTCCTCGAAGATGGCCTTCGAGTCGTAGAGCAATCGGCCGATCAGCGTCGACTTGCCGTCGTCCACCGAACCGGCAGTCGCAATCCGCAACAGCGCCGCCATTAGAAATAGCCTTCCTTCTTGCGGTCTTCCATGCCGGCTTCGGAGATCCGGTCGTCGGCCCGGGTCGCTCCGCGCTCGGTGATCCGGGCGGCGGCAACCTCGGCGACGATTTCGTCGGCGTCGGAGGCGGAGGACTCCACACAGCCGGTGCACGTCGCATCGCCCACGGTCCGGTACCGCGTGACGGCTTCGAACGGCTGTTCGCCGTTCTCCGGCTGGATGAACTCGTTCACCTCGAGCAGCATCCCGTCGCGCTCGACGACCTCGCGCTTGCGCGCGAAGTAGAGCTGCGGCAGCTCGATCTGCTCGTCCCGGATGTAGGACCAGATGTCCAGCTCGGTCCAGTTGGAGAGCGGGAAGACCCGGATGTTCTCGCCCTTACGGTGCCGACCGTTGTACAGCGACCACAGCTCCGGACGCTGGTTGCGCGGGTCCCACTGACCGAACTCGTCGCGGAAGCTGAACACCCGCTCCTTGGCGCGCGCCTTCTCCTCGTCGCGCCGCGCGCCGCCGAACACCGCGCCGAACTGGTTCTCGGTGATGCCGCGCAGCAACGTGACGGTCTGGTGCCGGTTGCGCGGCGCGCCGGGGTAGTCCTCGTGGACGCGGCCGGCGTCGATGTCGTCCTGGACGGAGGCCACGAGCAGCCGCAGCCCGTACTGCTCCACCGTGCGGTCGCGGAAGGCGATGACCTCGTCGAAGTTCTGCCCGGTGTCGACGTGCATCACCGGGAACGGCACCGCGGCCGGCCAGAAGGCCTTCACCGCGAGGTGCAGCATGACGACGGAGTCCTTGCCGCCGGAGAACAGCATCCCCGGCTTCTCCATCGTGGCCGCGACCTCGCGGATGATGTGGATCGCCTCGGCTTCCAGCCTCTCGAGATGGGTCATCTCGTAAGCCACGGTCATCCGGTCGCCTCTCTCGGTGGCACCACGCCACCTGCCTCTTGTGTCACTGCTGCTGCCGTCGCCATCAATGCCCTGCCTCGCCGAGATATTTCGGCACCCGTTATCGCTGCGCCCACGTACAGCGTGAGCACCATCTGTTGCCGTCCGTCGCGGCCGTACGTCGGCGCGGCGAGCAGGTGCGTCGGATGCTTGCCACGCGCGGTGAGCTCGGCACCCAGGTACACACGCTCGCCGAGCGTGGACACCATCTCGCCGACCAGGCCGCGTACTTCGTCGGGTAAATCATAGGCGGCAACCCCCGCCATCAGAGAATGCAGCCTTGCCCCGACCTCAGTCAGGCCCTCGACGAGATAGCCGCGCTCGCGGCATTCGTCCACCACGGTGCGCAAGTGGTCGCGGTCGAGGCGTACCGGCAGGGCCGGCCGGACGCGCAGCCACCGCTCGAAGGCCGCGTCGGAGTCCCAGAGGACGTACATCAGCCCGATCGGCGGGGCGAACGGGTAGCGCGTACCCGCCATTCCGCCGGCGGTGCGCCCGTCCGAGTGGACCGAACTGAGCACGACGATCTCGCTGCCGACCACCGCCGACGCGGTGCAGGGGGCGCCGAATCTGGCAGCGAGTTCGGCGAGGTGCCGTTCCGCGGCCTCCGCGCCCGGCACGGCGCCGCGCGCCAGCCGGCCGGCCGCGACGAAGGCCGGGCCGACCCGGTAGGCCCTGGTGCGTGGGTCACACTGCAGCCAACCGGTCTCGGTGAGCGTCGTCACGATTCCGAGGCAGGTCGGCTTGCTGATGTCGAGTTCGCGGGACAGCTCTGACAGGCCGAACTGCCCGTCCGGGTGCGCGGCGACGTGCTCGAGCAGCGCCACCACCCGTCGGGTGGGCGGCGAGCGACGCGACGACGGCATTGACCCCACCTAGAACAAGTTCTAATCTCGGGACACACCCTACCGCGGTGTTACATATTTGTACCGTATGAACGGGTCAGGTGACTGTGCTCACTCAGGGTTTCGCAGACGCGATCGTCGCTGCCGAGAAGATCGTCCGGGAAGCGCCGCACGTCCGCGGCGAGCAGGACGTCGCGGAGGGGCTCGATTACCTCGCCGGCAGCATTCGCGCGGCCATCGCCTCGGCGTGGAGCTACGACAAGGGCCCCGGCGATTTCCCGTACTTCATCCGGTCGGCGACGCCGTACATGAAGGTCGGCCTCGACAACCCGGACACCCTGTACTTCAGCGCGCGCATCCGGGAGGACGCCGAGTACCTGGTCACCGGGCGCCGCGGCGCGACCGCGGACCTCAGCTTCCAGATCCTCAACGGCAACTACACGCCGGCCGAGGTGCCGGACAGCCTGAACGCCTTCGACGACCGGGCGATCGAGATCGACCCGGACGGCACGTTCGAGCTGCGCTTCGGGCCGCCGCGCGAGGACGCCGGGGCGAACTACTTCGCGCTGGGCCCGCAGGCATCGATGCTTCTCGTCCGCGAGGTGTGGAGCGACTGGACCGCCGAACCCGGCCGTATCGCGATCCAGCGCGTCGACGGCCTCGGCGGCGCCCCGGCGCCGGTGGGTGAGGCCCTGCTGGGCAAGCGCTTCGACGCGGCGGGCAGGTCGCTGGTCGGGCAGCTCAAGACCTTTCTGCAGTTCCCGGAGTGGTTCTACCTGAAGTTGCCGGTCAACACGATGACCGAGCCGCGGTTGACGCCGGGCGGGCTCGCCACCCAGTACTCCTCGGCCGGGCACTACGAACTCGCCGAGGACGAGGCGCTGATCGTCACGGTGCCCGCCTCGGACGCGCCGTACCAGGGTTTCCAGCTCGGCAGCATGTGGTACATCTCGCTCGACTTCGTCCACCACCAGACCTCGCTCACGGCGGATCAGGCACACCACGATCCGGACGGCATGCTGCGCTTCGTCGTCTGCGAGCGCGATCCGGGGCTGGCGAACTGGCTGGAGACCACCGGGCACGATCGCGGCTACCTGCAGATCCGGTGGCAGCGCACCGCGCGCGAATTCACCGCGGCGGACGGTCCGGCGGTGGAGAAGGTGCCGTTCGCCGAACTGGCACAGCGGCTGCCGCACTACGAACAGGCGCAAGTGACCCCGGACCAGTGGCGTGCACGCATCGCCGCCCGCCAGACCGCCGTAGCGAACAGGATGCTCGGATGAACAATCTGCTCCAGGACAAGGTCGTCGTCGTCGCGGGCGTCGGCCCCGGTCTGGGCCGCTCGATCGCGATCCAGTGCGCGAGGGCCGGCGCCGACGTCGTGCTCGCTGCCCGCACCGAGTCCCGGCTGGCCGACGTCGCCGACGAGATCAAGCAGCTCGGCCGGCGCACCCTGCAGGTGGGCACCGACATCAACTCCGACGAGTCGGCGCAGAACCTCGTCGACGTCACGCTCGCGGAGTTCGGCCGGGTCGACGCGTTGGTCAACAACGCGTTCGCGACGCCGCCGCTCGGCCCGCTGCAGACGGTGGACTTCGAGCAGACCCGAGCGGGCTTCGAGACCAACGTGCTGGGCAACCTGCGGCTCACCCGGCTGTTCGTCCCGGCCCTGACCGACTCGCAGGGCAACGTCGTCATGATCAACTCTTCAGTGCTGCGGCACTCGTCCATGCCCTACGGCGCCTACAAGATGGCGAAGTCGGCGCTGCTGGCGCTGGCGCAGTCGCTCTCGACCGAACTCGGTCCGAAGGGCATCCGGGTGAACTCGGTCGCGCCCGGCTGGATCTGGGCCGACACCCTGCAGAACTACTTCGCCTACCTCGGCAAGAAGCGCGGCGTCGACGCGCAGGTGATCTATGACGAGACCGCGGCCAACCTCGATCTGCGCCGGCTGCCCGACCCGGACGCGATCGCCGACGCCGTCGTGTTCATGGCCTCCGAGCTCGCGCGCAACATCAGCGGGCACTGCCTCGACGTGAACTGCGGCGAGTACCACCACTAACCGGTTTGCATCTGTAACCGGCGCTAACTCATCGCGATAGGACCCCTGACGGATGCAAACCAGAGCTGACGTGGGCACGGTCGAGGACCTCGAGGCGTCCGCGACCAGACTGACGACGCTCACCGACTTCGGCGGGGACGACTACCGCGAGGGCCTCGGCGTGCTGCTCGAGTCCTACTCGAACGACGAGGCGCTGACCGAGTTCGGCCGGCGGGTGAAACGCTCGGAACTGCGCGGCGCGCTCGTCGCGCGGCTGGTCAGCGAGGCGGGATTCCGCCAGTACGAGATCGACGAGAGCACGATCCGGCGGCCGATCTTCGTCACCGGCATCCCGCGCACCGGCACCACCGCGCTGCACCGGTTGCTCGCTGCCGACCCGCACCACCAAGGACTCGAGCAGTGGCTGTGCGAGTTCCCGCAGCCCCGGCCGCCGCGCGAGACCTGGGCGGACAACCCGGTGTTCCAGCAGATCCAGGCCGGCTTCGAGAAGTTCTACGCGGCCAAGCCGGACTTCGCCGGCGTGCACTACATCAACGCCGACACGGTCGAGGAGTGCTGGCAGCTGTTGCGGCAGTCGGCGATGTCGATCTCCTACGAGACGCTTGCACACGTACCTACCTACTCGGCCTGGCTCGCGACCCAGGACTGGACGCCTGCCTACGCACGGCACCGGCGCAACCTGGCGCTGATCGGGGCCAACGATCCGCACAAGCGCTGGGTACTGAAGAACCCGAGCCACCTGTTCGCCCTCGACGCCCTGCTCGCCGCGTACCCCGACGCGATCGTGGTGCAGACGCACCGGGAGATCCGGACAACCCTCGCCTCGAGCTGCAGCCTCAGCGCGCTCGCGACGGAGGGCTACTCGACCAAGTACGTCGGCGAGACCATCGGCCGCGACCAGCTCGCGATGCTCGGCCGCGGCGCCGACCTGTTCATGGCCGCGCGCGAGCGGCACGACCCGTCGCACTTTTACGACGTCGCGTTCGACGACCTCGCGCGCGACCCGGTCGGCACCGTCGAGGCGATCTACCGGCAGTTCGACCTGCCGTGGACCGACGAGGTACGTGCCGCGGTCGAGGCCGAGGACGCGGCCGGTCGGTCCGGTCACCGCACGCCGTCGCACCGCTACTCCCTCGACGACTTCGGCCTCCGGCCGGACGAGGTGGACGAACGTTTCGCGGCCTACTCGGCGGCCTACCTCGGCGGGTAGCGGCCGCCCACCCGTGGGCACGCTGGCTCTGTGCCGGCGAAGAAGAAGGACAGTGAAAGCAAGCTGACGGTGGTACTCGCGCTGTGCGCGAACGTCGCGGTCGGCGTGCTCAAGCTGGCGGCCGGCCTCGTCACCGGCTCGTCGGCCCTGCTTTCCGAGGCCGCCCACTCGGCGGGGGACAGCACCACGGAGGTGCTGCTGCTCGTCGCGCAGCGTCGTTCGCAGAAGCCGGCCGACCGCTCACACCCGTTCGGCTACGGCAAGGAAAGGTACTTCTGGTCGCTGCTCGCGGCGGTGGCGATCTTCGTTTCCGGGTCGGCGTTCGCCTTCTACCAGGGTTTTCACACGATCTTCGGCGGCGGCGAGGAATCCGGCAGCAAGCTGTGGATCAACTATCCGGTCCTTGCGCTGGCCGCGATCCTCGAGGGCATCTCGCTGCGCCAGGCGGCCGGTCAGATGAAGCGCGAGACACGCCGCGTGAAACGCAGCGTGCGCAGCTACCTGCTGATGCCAAGCGACCCCACCGTGAACAGCGTGGTGCTCGAGGACTCCGCGGCGATCATCGGCATCGTGCTCGCCGCACTCGGCGTCGGCCTGCACCAACTGACCGGCTCGGCCGTCTACGACGGCGCCGCATCGGTGGCGATCGGCGTGCTCCTGCTGGGTGTGAGCCTGCTGCTCGCCCGCGGCTGTGAGGCGCTGCTCGTCGGCCGGCAGGCCGATCCGCGGCTGCTGAGACGGGTCGAGACCTGGATCGAGGAGCGCGACGAGGTTCTCGACGTCGTCGACATCCTGACCATGGTGATCGGAATCGACAGCGTGCTGCTCTGTATGCGGGTCGACTTCGTCGACGGGTTGTCCGGTGCCGACCTGGAGGAGGCCTGCGTCCGGTTGGACGAACGGCTGCGCCGCGAGCTGCCGGAGTTCGGCGAGGTGTTCATCCAGCCGGCCTCCCGGCGGGACAAGGCGCTGCGCGAGCGGGTGGAGACGCGCTACGGCCGGGCGCTGGCCGACGACTGATCGCGCGGCGCTCGGCACGTACCGTGGCGGGATGACCGGCGCGCTCGACTCGCGGCTGCGCGAGCTGGTGCACGCCGGCGGAGTCGTGGTGTTGAGCGGCGCCGGGCTGTCGACGGAGTCGGGGATCCCTGACTACCGCGGCCCTTCCGGTGCGCAGCGCCGGCACGCGCCGATGACCTACCAGACCTTCGTCGGGTCCGCCGCCGCCCGACGCCGCTACTGGGCGCGCAGCTACCTCGGCTGGCGGCAGATCGCGGGAGCGCAGCCGAACGCCGGGCACCGGGCGGTGGCCGGGTTGCAGGCAGCCGGGCTGATCACCGGCATCATCACGCAGAATGTCGACGGGCTGCACCAGGCGGCCGGCGCCCGCGACGTCATCGAACTGCACGGCGGGCTCGACTCCGTCGTGTGCCTGACCTGCGGGGCGCGCGACACCCGGGCCCGCACCGACGAGCGGCTGAGCGCGGTCAACGCCGACTTCGTGGCGCGCGTCGCGCGCATCAACCCCGACGGCGACGCCGACCTGGCCGACGCCGACCTCGACGCGTTCGTGCCGGTCGGCTGCGGCTACTGCTCATCCGACCTCCTCAAGCCGGACGTGGTCTTCTTCGGCGAGAACGTCCCGCGGCCGCGCGTCGACGCGAGTTACGCGCTCGTCGAGGCCGCCGCCACGCTGCTCGTGCTCGGCTCATCGCTCACCGTGATGTCCGGGCTGCGCTTCGTGCGCCGCGCGGCCGCGCTCGGCATCCCGGTCGCGATCGTCAACCAGGGCCCGACCCGAGGCGACGAACTCGCCACCGTGAAGGTCGAGGCGCCGCTCGGGCACGTGCTGGGCGCGCTGCGCGCGGACTACCTGCCGACCTCGGCGTAGGGGACTTCCGCGTCGGTCAGCTTGGCGACGTCGACCGGGCGGCGCTCGGAGATCAGCGGCTTGATCTCGTCGACGACGTCCCACACGTTGACATTCATCGAGGCGAGGACGTGGTCGTCGCCGTCCAGCCAGAACGCGACGAACTCCCGGGCGGCGACGTCACCGCGGGTCACCACGCGCGCGTCCGGGCCGGCCAACCCGACGTACTCCATGCCGAGGTCGTACTGGTCGCTGAAGAAGTACGGGAGCTCTGTGTACGCCGAGGAGCCGTCGGTGCCGGTGCCGAGGATCGCCGCGGCGGCGACGGCCGGCTGGTTCAGCGCGGTCGCCCAGTGCTCGACGCGCACCCGCCGGCCGAGCACCGGGTGGTCCTGGCTCGCGATGTCGCCGACCGCCCAGATCGCCGGGTCGCTCGTTCGCAGCGACGCGTCGACGAGGACGCCGTTCTCGGTGTCCAACCCGGCCTGCTCGGCGAGTTCGGTGCGCGGCGCCGCGCCCACGCCGAGCAGCACGGCGTCGGCCGGGACGAACGCGCCGTCGGCCAACCGGACCCCGTCTGCGGCGATCTCGGCGACCGAGACGCCGAAGCGCAGGTCGACGCCGTGCTCCCGGTGCAGGTCGGCGAACACGGTGGCCATCTCGCGGCCGAGGACGGCGAGCAGCGGAAGGTCAGCGGACTCCAGCACGGTGACCGTGGTGCCCTTGTCGCGGGCGGCGGCGGCGACCTCCAGCCCAATCCAGCCGGCGCCGACGATCACCAGCCGCTTGCCGTCGCCGAACGTCGCGCGGATCGCGTCCGAGTCCGCGCGGGTGCGCAACGTGAGTGCGGTGTCGGCCCCGGGGATCGGCAGCCGGCGTGGCGCGGAACCGGTCGCCAGCACGAGCGCGCCGTACTCGAGCCGCTCACCGCCGGCCAGCTCGACGGCGTATTCATCGGGATGGACGGCGACGACCTCGGTGTCCAGCCGCAGCGTGACATCGTGCTCGGCGTACCACTCGGCCGGGTGCACGACGGCGTCGTCGAAGGCGTCCTTGCCGGCGAGGTAGCCCTTGGACAACGGCGGCCGTTCGTAGGGCAGCTGGTCCTCGGCGCTCACCAAGGTCACTGGGCCGGCATAGCCCTGCTCGCGCAGCGCCTCTGCTGTCTTCGCGCCGGCGAGCCCGCCGCCGACGATCACCACACTCGTGGGGTTCTGTGCCATCTGCGCCTCCGGGGCGTCGGGCCGCTCAGCCGCCGGCGCGGGCGAGGGCGAAAAACTCCTGCCGGGTCCTCGGGTCGTCGCGCACGACGCCCGACAGCGTCGAAGTCACCGTAGTCGAGCGGGTGGCCTGCACGCCGCGAAGAGTCATGCAGGTGTGCTCGGCCTCGATGACCACACCGACACCGGCCGGCGCGAGGTTGCCCTGCAGACAGTCGGCGATCTGCTTGGTGAGCCGCTCCTGCACCTGCGGCCGGGCGGCGAAGTGGGCGACCACTCGAGCCAGCTTGGACAGTCCGAGGATGCGCTCGCCGGGCAGGTAGCCGACGTGCGCGACGCCGACGAAGGGCAGCAGGTGATGTTCGCAGACCGCGCGCACCGGGATCGAGCGGGCCAGCACCAGCTCGTCGTAGCCCTCGTCGTTCGGGAACGTGGTCAGGTTGAACTCGGCCGCGTGGAAGAGCTCGGCATACGCGCGGGCCATTCGGCCGGGCGTCGCGCGCAGGCCGTCGGCCTCCGTGTCGAGGCCGAGCGCGTCCAGGAACTCCGTCGCGGCCCGTTCGGCGCGGACGAGGTCCACCTCGGCGGGCGGCGACGCCACCCGCAGCGGGGGGTGCTGGAACAAGTCCGACCGGGCGAGCGACGTCACTACGTCCTCCTTATTTCGTCAACTTACGTTGTTTCTAGCATGCCTGGTGCTGATCTTCACGGGCGTGGCTAGTTGCTGCAACAGCCATCTTTGGTTTAATCGCCACGTGGACCGAATGGCCGTCGCCGCGATCGCGGCGCTGGACGACGACGTGCGACGAGCGCTGTTCGAGCACGTCCGGGCTGCGGGTGTGCCGGTCACGCGCGAGGCCGCGGCCGGAGCCGTCGGCATCTCCCGCACCCTCGCCGCGTTCCACCTCGACAAGCTGGTCGGCCTCGGGCTGTTGCGGTCCGGGTTCGGCCCGCCCGCCGCCCGGCGGGTCGGCCGTGCCCCGCGGGTGTACGAGCCCGCCGCGGCGAGCGTCGCCGTCTGCATCCCCGAGCGGGCTCCCGATCTGCTCGCCGGCATCTTGATCGAGGCGGCGACGGGGCAGCGGCGCGGCGAGGACGGGACGAGTGCCGCGATGCGGGTCGCCCGTGACCGCGGCGCAGCGCTCGGGGCGCGAGCCCGGGCCGGAACGCGCGGGGGCCGGATCGGTGCCGAGCGCGCCACCACCGTGGCCCGCGCCGTTCTCGCGGACCACGGCTTCGAGCCCTACGCCACCGAGACCGCGATCCGGCTGCGCAACTGCCCGTTCCACCCGCTGGCCGCCCAGGATGCGGAATTCGTCTGCGGGCTGAACCGGGAGTACCTGGGCGCGATGCTCGACGGCATCGGTGCCGAGGGCCGCGTGTGCGCGGTTCTCGCGCCGCGTGCCGGCGAGTGCTGCGTGGAGATCCGGCCGGGCGAAGGCGATTAGCCGCGCCGCACGGAGATCGGCTTCACCGGTTACTGGCGTAACACGGGTCTCATGGGCAACAATGGGCCTCACACACCTCTGAGTGGACGGGCGCTGGGGAAGGCGTCTCTCGTCGACCAGGGAGGTGTGCCATGACGAACGCCGGCACTGAGGGCGGTCGCGGCGTGCCCAGCACGCGCGGGACCGTCTACTTGCACTGCTGCCCCGCGGCCATCGCGCCGCACGTCGAATGGGCGCTGGCCGGGGTCCTCGGCCGGCCGGTCCGGCTGCAGTGGACCGGCCAGCCCGCCGCCCCCACGCACCTGCGCTCCGACGCGACCTGGGTCGGGCCGATCGGCACCGCCGCCAAGCTCGCCGCCTCCCTGCGCGCCTGGCCGATGCTCGTCTTCGAGGTCACCGAGGACGGCACCTCGGCCAGCGACGGCGAGCGGCTCGCCTACGTGCCGGGCCGCGGCTTTCACCGCAGCGCGACCGCAGCCAACGGCGACGTGGTCGTCGGCGAGGAGCGATTGCGCGGACTGCTCGCCCGGGCGAACTCCACCGACGAGTTCCGGCACGGCATCGCCGAGCTGCTCGGGAGCGCGTGGGACGCCGAACTCGAGCCGTACCGCCGTGGCGGGGACGGTTCGCCGGTGACCCTGCTGCACCAGGTCGTCTGAGCCGCCGTCCGCGCCCCCAGCGGCTGTTTGCCTGCCCCGCATAGGCTGCCCTGGTGCAGCCAAACCCCGCGCCGCGCACCGCGATCCTGACCGTCGACGACGACCCGAGCGTGTCGCGCGCAGTCGCCCGGGATCTGCGACGCAGGTACGGGAGCCGGCACCGCATCGTCCGCGCCGAGTCCGGCGACCAGGCACTCGATGCATTGCGCGAGATGAAACTGCGCGGCGAGGACGTCGCCGTCCTGCTCGCCGACTACCGGATGCCGCAGATGAGCGGCCTGGAGTTCCTCGAGCACGCGATGGACGTCTACCCCGCCGCGCGCCGGGTCCTGCTCACCGCCTACGCGGACACGAGCGCGGCGATCGACGCGATCAACGTGGTCGACCTCGACTACTACCTGCTCAAGCCGTGGGACCCGCCGGAGGAGAAGCTCTATCCGGTGATCGACGCCCAACTCGAGGCATGGTCGGCCACCGAGCGTCGGCCCGTCGTCGAGACGAAAGTGGTCGGCCACCGCTGGTCGGCCCGCTCGTCAGAGGTCCGGGAGTTCCTCGCTCGCAACCAGGTGCCCTACCGCTGGTACTCCTCTGAGTCGCCCGAGGGCACCCGGCTGCTGGCGGCGGCCGGCGCCGACGGTCAGCGGCTGCCGCTCGTCGTCACCCCGGACGGCACCGCCCTGAGCGCCCCGAGCGACGGCGAACTCGCCGAACGAGTCGGGCTGGCGACCCGGCCGGCGAAGGACTTCTACGACGTTGTGGTGGTCGGTGGCGGTCCGGCCGGGCTCGGCGCGGCGGTGTACGGGGCGTCGGAAGGACTGCGCACGGTGTTGATCGAGCGCACCGCGACGGGCGGGCAGGCCGGGCAGAGTTCGCGGATCGAGAACTACCTCGGCTTCCCGGACGGCGTCTCCGGCGCCCAGCTCACCGACCGCGCACGCAGGCAGGCGGTGAAGTTCGGCGCCGAGCTGATCACCACCCGCGATGCGGTCGCGCTGGAGGTCAACGGCTCCGCGCGCACGGTCCGGTTCGCCGATGGCGGCTCGGTCGACGCGCACACCGTCATCCTCGCCACCGGCGTCACCTACCGGCAGCTGACGGCGGCCAACTGCGCCGAACTGACCGGACGCGGCGTCTACTACGGCTCCGCGCTCACCGAAGCGGCCAACTGCGCCGACCAGGACGTCTACATCGTGGGCGGGGCGAACTCGGCCGGACAGTCGGCCGTCTACCTCGCGCGCGGCGCGCGCTCGGTCACCCTGCTGGTGCGCGGCGACTCGTTGCAGCAGTCGATGTCGTACTACCTCGTGCAGCAACTGGGCGAGATCAAGAACATTTTCGTGCGCCACTGCACGGAGGTTCTGGAAGTGCACGGCACCGACCACCTCGAGCGGCTCACCTTGCGCGATCGGAACACCGGCGCGCAGGACACCGTCGAGGCCAACCATCTTTTCGTGTTCATCGGCGCGGCGCCGCTCACGAGCTGGCTGGACGGCGTCGTCGTCCGTGACCAGCGCGGTTTCGTCATGGCCGGGCCGGATCTCGCCGTCGACGGCGCGCTGCCGCCGGGATGGATTCTCGAACGTCCACCGTTCCATCTCGAGACGAGCGTCCCGGGCGTCTTCGTGGCCGGGGACGTGCGCGCCGAGTCGGCCAAGCGGGTCGCCTCGGCGGTAGGGGAGGGCGCGATGGCCGTGATGCTCGTGCACCGTTACCTCGAGGGGTTGTGATGGCCGAATCGCTGCCGTGCGACATCGACGAACTCCGCACGCTGTTCCTGTTCGAGAAGCTGACCGGCGAGCAGCTTCGCTGGCTCTGCGAGCACGGCCACGTCGAGCTGCACGAGCCCGGGTACGTGCTGCACGAGGGCGAGCCGGCAACCTGCCTCTACGTGCTGCTCGACGGCACGATCGCGCTGTCGCAGAAGGTGGGCGACGACGAGATCGAGACGACGCGTACCGGTCAGCGCGGCGTCTATGCGGGCGCGTGGGCCGCGTTCCTCCCGTCCGACGAGAACCGGCTCTATAACGCGTCGATGCGCGCCGTCACGCCGGTGCGGCTGTACACACTGAGCGCCGACGACTTCACCCAGCTCATGCGGCAGTGGTTCCCCATGTCGCTGCATTTGCTGGAAGGCCTCTTCTACGGAACGCAGCGCACCCAACGAGTCATCGGTGACCGGGAGCGATTGCTCGCGCTGGGGTCGCTGTCGGCAGGGCTCACCCACGAGCTGAACAACCCCGCCGCCGCCGCGGTGCGCGCCACGTCTTCGCTGCGCGAGCGGGTCGCCGGCATGCGGCACAAGCTGGCCAAGATCGCCGGCGGGGCGTGGGACCGCAGTCAGCTCGAGACGTTGATGGGCATCCAGGAACGGGCCGCCGAGCAAGTGGCCAAGGCGCCGGACCTCAGCCCGATCTAATGATACGGCGACCACCG
>JAVHVB010000336.1:0-6500 GCA_032160775.1 Pseudonocardiales bacterium
CTGCGGCAACGACGGGCAGTTCGCCCGGCTGGCGGGCGTGCTCGGCGTGGGGCAGCTGGCCGCCGATCCGCGGTTCGCCACCAACCCGCTGCGCGTGGTCAACCGGCCGGCGCTGGTCGCGCTGCTCGAGGCCGAGCTGGGCCGCGACACCGCCGCCGGGTGGGAGGCGCGGTTCGCCGCGGCGGGGGTGCCGGCCGGGCTGGTCGGCGACATCGGCGAGGCCATCTCGCGTGCGGAGGGGTACGGCCTCGACCCGCTACTCCAGGTGCGCGGTGCGAAGCAGGTCCGGCACCCCGTCCGGTACGCGAACGCGACGACCTCGACACCGACCCCGCCGCCGGCTCTCGGCGAGCACGACGCGCAGATCCGAGCGTGGCTGGCCGGCCCCGCCGAGGCACAACTTGACCCGTCCCGAAGTCACTGAATAATTCGCCTCGGGACGACGGGCGGGGGGCCGGGATGAGCGACGCCGGTGCCGCGACGCCCTTCGGGTCGGGCGTCGTCACTCTGCTGTTCACCGATCTCGTCGATTCCTGCGGGCTGGGCGCCCGGCTCGGCGACGAGGCCATGGACGATCTCCGTCGTCGGCACTACGACCAGCTGGCGCAGGCGATCACCGCCGCCGGCGGCCGCGAGGTCAAGCGGCTCGGCGACGGCGTGATGGCTGCGTTCGCGAGCGCGGTGGACGCGGTGCGCTGCGCGGTCGCGATCCAGCAAGCGGTCGCTGCGGCGGCCGCCGACGCAACGGATGCGCTCGACGTCCGGGTGGGGGTCAACTCGGGCGAGGTGACGCTCGAGCAGGACGACTTCTTCGGCACCGCGGTGAACATCGCCGCCCGACTCTGCCAGGCGGCTGAGGGCGGCCAGATCCTGGTGTCCGACATCGCCCGCGGCCTCGTCGGTAACCGCGGCGGCGAGCGTTTCGACCGGTTGCCCGCGGTGACGCTCAAGGGCATTCCAGAGCCGGTACCCGTATGGGCGGTGCAGTGGCGGCCAGGTGTCCCGAGCGACCCGCGCGGAGCCGTATCGCTTCCGCCGCTGTCGGTGCCGCTGCCCGCCGCACTGACCCAGCCGGCCGCGACCTCGTTCGTCGGGCGGGACAGCGACCTGGACCGCCTGCTCGAGATCTGGCGGGCCGCCGCGACCGGCCAGGTCGCGCTGGCGTTCGTCGCCGGCGAGCCGGGGATCGGCAAGACGCGGCTGTGCACCGAGTTCGCCCGCCGCGTGCACGACGAAGGCGCGCCGGTCATGTTCGGGCATGCAGACGAGGAAGCGCTGATCCCCTATCAGCCTTTCGTGGAGTCGATCGGTGAGCTGATCGGCACGCTCGGCGAAGCGTGGCGCGACGAGCTGCTGCGCACCTCCGGAGACGACCTGCTACGCATGACGCCGCGCCGGCCGTCCGCGGTGGCACGGCCCGACCCGAGCGCCGGGCTGGACGCCGAGACGGAGCGTTTTCGCATCTTCGACTCGGTCGCGACAGCGCTCGGGCGGTTGGCCGAGGGCGGGCCGCTGCTGCTCGTGCTCGACGACCTGCACTGGGCGGACAAGCCGTCGCTGCTGCTGCTGCGGCACATCGCGCGATCGCCGAAGGTGTCGCGCCTGCTGATCCTCGCGACCTACCGCGAGACGGATCTGGACCGCCGGCACCCGCTGGCCGACGCACTCGCCGACCTGCGCCGCGACCAGGGCTACGACCGGCTGCTCCTTCGGGGACTGTCCTCGTCCGAGGTGCGGACCTACATCGAGGCCGGTGCGGGGCACGAGGTGGGCGGCCGCGGCGCCTCGCTCGCCGAGGCGATCCACCGGGAGACCGAGGGCAACCCGTTCTTCGTCGCCGAGGTGGTGCGCCACTTCGTCGAGACCGGCGCCTTCTTCCAGCGCGACGGCGTGTGGGACTACGCCGGGAGCTCGGTCGCCGACCTCGGGCTGCCCGAAGGTGTGCGCGACGTCATCGGACGGCGGTTGAACCGGTTGCAGCCGGAGACCAACCAGGTGCTCGCGCTGGCGTCCGTCCTCGGCCGGGAGTTCGAGTTCGACGTGCTCGCCGCGATGACCGACGATCAGGTCGACGTGCTCGCCGCGGTGGAGGACGCGGTGGAGCGCGCACTGCTCGTCGAGGCACCGCGAGCCCGCGCCGCGGCGTACGCCTTCTCGCACGCGCTGGTGCGGCAGACCCTCTACGAGGAGCTCAGCCTGCCGCGCAAGCAGAAGCTGCACCTGCGTGCCGCTCAGGCGATCGAGCGGGTGCACGCGCGGCACCTGCCCAGTTACGTCCCGGCACTGGCCGTGCACTACGAGGCCGCGGGCCTCGCCGCCGACCCGGAGAAGACGATCGACTATGCGATCCAGGCGGGCCGGATGGCGTACGGGGCGGCTGCGTACGAAGAGGCGGTGACCTACCTGGAAGCCGCCAACCGGTTGATCGAGGAGGAGAACCCGACCAACGCGCATGCGGGACCGGTGCTCGAGCAACTGGGCGACTTGATGTACATGACCGGCCTCGACCGGGCGAGGGGGATCGAGTACTTGCATCGCGCCCTTGCGATGTACGAGCAGTCCGGCGACCCGCGCATCGTGCTCGTCCACTCCCGGCTCGGCCGCGCCTACTCCACCTTCCCGGCGACGATGAACATTCCCCGGGCATTTGAGCACTACAACGCGGCGCGCGAGATCGTGCGCGACTTCCCGGACAGCGTGCCGCTCGGCTACCTGCACACCGGCATCGCCTCCGCCGGGCTGTTCGGTGACCGCAACGAGGCCGGCATCGCTGCCGCCGACCGCGCACTCTCGATCGCCGCGGCGACCAATGAGGACGCGCTGCGGGCGAACGCGTTGTCACTCAAGGGCTGGTTCCTCGCGGCCACGAATCACTGCGCCGAGGGCTGGGAGGTACTCGACGAGTCCTGGCGGCTCGCCGACCGGATCGGCCACGTGATGGCCGCGTACTTCGCCGCATGGCAACTGGCCGCGCTCGGTTTCTTCGCCTGGGACGTCCGGCGCGGGCAGGCTGCGGCGCAGCGGGAGATCGACACCGGCCGGCTCGCGCAGATCCCCGACTGGGGCAACTTCCTGGTGTGCACCAGCGTCGATCAGCAACTGACCCAGGGCGAGGACGGTCCGGCTCGGGAGTTCTTCGCGACGCACCCGGATCAGGACGCGTACCCGAATGTCCTCGCCTGGCGCTTGCTTCTCATGGATGGCGAGTGGGAGGCGGCGGCGGAGTGGATCTCCCGGGCTGCCCGGCAGTGGGCCGAAGCCGGCGTCGACCTGGTTGTTGCGGGGTACCAGGGCGGGGCCGCCATGACGTTGGAGCTGCTCGGCGACATCGAGGGAGCCGTCGAGGCGATCGACGAGCCGTTGACCAGCCGTACCGGTAGCCCGTCGGTGGTCTCGACCGGGTTCTTCGGCTGGTTCCGCGCGCGGCTGTGGCTGGACCGGGGTGATCCGGACGCGGCGCAGCAAATCGTCGACCAGATCCGGGCCGACGTGCACGTCCCGGAGTGGGGCGGCCTCGGCGGACGGCTGGAGGAGATCCAGGCGGAGATCCTGCTCAGCCGCAATGACGTCAGCGGTGCGCAGCGGGCCTACGCACGCGCGGTCGCGAGTTCCGAGGCGTTTCCCTACGTGATGCTCGACGCGGAGTTCCAGTTCCGCTGGGCATCGGCGGTGCAGCGGGCCGGCGAACCCGACCTGGCCGCGCCGCATTTCGCCGCCGCGATCACGACCTACCGGCGCTACGGCTTCGCGCAGCGCTGGATCGACCGGGTGAACGCGGTGGCTGCTCCGGCTACTCCGCCTACTCCGGCTACTCCGCCTACTCCGGAACCGTGAACGAGCCGCGCCGCTTGGCGGCGCCCAGCTCAGTCGGCATCTCCAGCGTGTAGGCGTGCGTGCCGTGCCCGTAGGCGGCCCGGACCCCGGTGACGCTGCCGACCATCGTCCCGCCCGGCTTCGCCTCGGCCGTACCGTCCAGGGCGCCGAGGTAGAAGAACTCGATGTGCCCGGTGGCGTCGATCGTCATCGTCGCCATGTGTTCGTTGGCCTTCACCGGGTGATCGCCCACCACGTTCGCCAGCCACATGACGTCGTCGGCGTCCGGGCGGTAGAAGCCGTCGTCGCTGCCGTCCTGCGAGCTCCACACGACGTGTGAGCCGTGGTCGGCGTGCCCCCGGTGTTCGTGTCCGTGCTCGTGCGCCGTGGCGTCCGCGCCGGTGAGCGCGACCCAGGTGGCGTCACCGATTACGCCGTCGGCGTGCAGCCCGTGGGCCGTCTGGAACTTCTTCACCGCGTCCTCGGTCGCCGCGCCGAAGTGACCGTCCGCGGTCACGAAGTCCTCGCCGCGCGCGCTGAGTTGTTGCTGGGCGTAGGTCACCCAGCCGTCCTGCTCGTGATCGCCCTTGCGCAGGGTTGGTTCACCGGCCATGCCACGCCCCCAATTCCCCCCGAGCGCGATCCGGGAGTAATCCGCTCACCTGTCGAGCGGAATCCTCCCGGATCGAGCGTGCGAAAGTCACGGGCCGACGGTGCAGTTCCCGGTGTCGTCGACCTCGACGTCGATGCAGGTGTCGAAGACGCTCATGCCGATCGCGTGGTCGGTGTCCGCGCCGCCGTCGAAGAGGTCCGCGCCGAGCGAGCCGGTGAACGTGTCGTCGCCGGCGAGGCCGTCGAAGGTCGCGCCGTTGGTGCCGGCCACATTGATCGTGTCGGCGCCGGCGGTGCCTTCGATCGCCCAGGTCGCGCCGTAGGTCGACAGGACGGCCGTCTCGAAACCGACCGCCGTGAAGGTGTACGCGTCGGTGATCGTCAGCGTCATGGCGCCGCTGGCCATGTCCCAGGTGCCGGTCGCCGGGTCGCCGGTCGGGTTGAGCACGCCGGAGAGCAGGCCCAGCTGGTCGACGCCGTCGCCGCCGTCGAAGGTCTGGGTCGCGGCGCCGGCGCCGAGTTCGGCCAGGATCTTGTCGTCGCCGGTGCCGCCGCTGAGCGAGTCGGGCACCCCGGCGTTGTCCAGGATCTTGTCGTCGCCCGGACCGGCGTTGATGATGTCGCCGCCGAAGGTGTTGTAGATGGTGTCGTTGCCGTCGCCGCCGAGGATCTGGTCGTTGTCGTGGTTCGGTGAGGCAGCGATGCCGTCGCCGAAGAGCTGGTCGTTGCCGGCGTTGCCGTTGATGAAGTCCGGCCCGCCGTTGCCGACGATCTGGTCGATGCTCGGCCCGCCGATGAAGGTGTCGCCGAACGCCGAGCCGACAAGCACCGCGCCGACCTCGGTGAAGATGTCGTTGCCCTCGCCGACGGCGGTGCGCGCCGGCACGTTCACCGTCACGGCCTTGTTCCAGGTGATCGAGTCCGGGTGCACGTGGGCGGCGAGCCGGTTGTCGGCGTCGGGCTCCAGGTAGTCGTTGCCCCGGCCGCCGGTCAGCGTGTCGCCGGTGCGCGTCGTGCCGTTGACGCCGGTGACGAGGGCGTCGGTGCCGCCGTACAGGTAGTCGGTGCCCGAGCCGCCGTAGAGCCGGTCGGCGCCGCCGCCGCCGCAGATGATGTCGTTGCCGCCGTTGCCGAAAACGGTGTCGTTGCCGGAGCGCGCCACGATGACGTCGTTGCCGGGCGTGCCGTTGAGCTCGTCCGGACCGGCCGTGCCCTTGATCGTCGCAGCGAAGCCGTGGCACTTCAGGGTGGCGGCCGAGGCCGGCCCCGCGGTCGCGAGCGCGACGGGCGCGGCCAGCGCCAGGACGGTGAGCAGCAGGACAGGACGGTTCATCGGAAGTTCCCCCTCGGACGGTCCGGGCCAGCCTGCCAGCAATACCGGTGATCGTCTAACGCACGCCGTGCGGGCGGAACTGGACGCTGATCCGCGGTCCCACCGCGCGGGCGGTCTTGGGCACCGCGTGTTCCCAGGTGCGCTGGCAGCTGCCGCCCATCACGAGCAGGTCACCGTGCCCGAGGTCGTGACGGATGGTCGGGCCCCCGCCGGCTCGCGGCCGGAGCAGCAGCGCGCGCGGGGCGCCGAGCACGATCAGCGCGACCATCGTGTCGTGCGTGTTGCCGCGCCCGATCCGGTCGCCGTGCCAGGCGACGCTGTCCCGGCCGTCCCGGTAGAGGCACAGGCCCGCGGTGGCGAACCGCTCGCCGAGCTCGCGCTCGTAGTGCTCGTCGAGGGTGCGCTTGGCCGCGACGAGGGCGGGGTCGGGGAGTGGCTCGTGCTCGTCGACGAAGTGCAGCAGCCGCGGGACGTCGACGACCTTGTCGTACATCGGGCGGCGCTCGGCGTGCCATTCGACGCCGTCGTGCAACCGCTCGAACAGCGTGTCGGCGCCGGCGATCCAGCGCGGCCGGACGTCGATCCAGGCGCCCTCGGTGAGGTGCCGGCGCTCGACCGTGTCGCCGAGCCGACCGACCTCGACCGAGGCCGCACAGTCGAGCAACGACGCTTGGAACATGCTGCCGAGACTATCAAACACCCGTTCGATATGACGGAGCTCAGACGGGGCAGTTCCACTCCT
>JAVHVB010000337.1:0-11522 GCA_032160775.1 Pseudonocardiales bacterium
CCAGTGCTTGTAGACCGCGCCGACCTCGAACTCCTCGTAGTACCGGCCGAACTGCACGATGCCTCTCCTCTGCTGCTCCGGATGCGGGCCCCAGTGTCCCAGGCGGATTCGGGCCGCGTCGCGGCCCGGAGGCGAGCGGTGCGCAAGCCCACACCGTCAGCTGTCGAGGCGTACCGCGCGCCGGGAGAGGTCGAGCAGGTCGGCCGCCGACTCGGCCCAGCGTTCGCGCAGCGCGGCGCTACCTCGCACCCGGCACCACGCGAGCTCGGTCGAGGTGGCCGGGACAGCCTGCAGCACCGTCACCTGCCCGGCGCCGGTTGCGATGTCGGCCAGGGCCGACTCGGTGAGGACGACGCCGGTACACACCGAGCCGGTGGCGAGCGGTTCGCCGAGGTCGACGCTCATCCCGGCAGCGTGCACCACGCCCTCGACCGACGGCGCGGCCGCGAGCACCGCGACCTTCCGCCACACGTCGGCGTGCTGATCGGTCGGGTCGTTCAGATGCAGCATCAGCTCCGCGCGGGGGCCGTCCGCGGCCTGGACAAGTTCGGCGGCGCCGGTCATCGGGTGCCGGGACATGCCCAGCGAGACGTAGGCGCGTTCGCCGGGAACCGGCTCGAAGCGCAACACCTCGATCGGCTCGACGCCGACGAACGAGACCGACGCGCGCTGGGGCCGGTGCGCGAAGTGCTCGACGAGGGCGGCCTCGACCGCCGCGAGCACATCGGACACACCCCGACGCTAGCCGAGGCGGGCTCAGCGGAAGGTCGCGGCGATCTGCTGCTCCACCTGCGCGTAGCTCGACCCGGCGCGCACGAGCAGCGCGCCGATGCCGTCGAGCGCATCGCACAGCCCTTTCGCATGGCGGTCGAAGTTCTCGTACAGCTCGCTGAACTGCGCGGCGGCGGCGCCGACCCAGTCGGCGCCGAACAACGGGCCCAGCTGCGCGGTCAGTTGCTGGTGCGCACCGCGGACGTCGGAACTCACGCGATGGGTCGTGCCGCCGAGCGTCTCCAGCTGGGCCGGGGTGACCTTGAGAATCGTCACCGGTACCTCCTTGGTGCGTGTCTTTCGGGTAGGAAGGCGAACGCTAGGCGGACCCGGCGCGCCCGACCCGCCCCGACCCGCGCAGCTGTGGACGGGGCCGCGCCGGGCGAGTGACCGTCCACACCCACAGCTCGCGCCCCGGGAGCGCCGGGGTCGGCTGCGCACACTCCGCGCCATGCGTATCGACTGCACTGTCGGGTTCGGCGACGCGGCTGTCGACGTCCGGATCGAGGCGCCCGGCGACGCACAGCTCGCAGACGTCCGCGCCGCGCTGGCCGACGCCGTCGGCGCGCCCCACGACTTACCGCTGTGGTGCGGCACCGATCCCCTGCCGGCGACCACGCCGCTGGACGACTCCCGGCTGCGCACCGGTGCACGGTTGGACTTCGGCGCGGCGACGCCTCCCGCCGCACCGTCGCCGGTGCTGGCGCTGCACGTCGTCGGCGGCCCAGCCGCGGGCGCCGTCGCGCCGCTCGAACGTGGCAGGTTGACCATCGGCCGCGCCGGCGACAACGATGTGGTGCTCCCCGACCCCGACGTCTCCCGCCGGCATGCGGAGGTCGAGGTGACCGCGACCTCGATGGCCCTGCGTGATCTCGAATCGAGCAACGGCACCTGGGTGGCCGGGCGGCGAATCCCGCCCGGCGGCACCATCGGGCTGCATCCGGGCGACGTTCTGCGCGCAGGTGATTCGCTGCTGCAGGTCGCGGGTCCGCCGGGACCGCCGGCTGCGGTGCATCGTGCGCCGGACGGATCGATCGTCGTCCGCCGGTCGCCGCAGTACCGCGCTGCCGGTGCGTCGCCGGTGATCACGATGCCTACCCGCAGCGCACATCCGCGGCCGCGCGGCGTGCAGTGGTTCGCCGCGCTGCTGCCTGCTGCCGCCGGCGCGATCGGAGCCTGGGTGTACGACCAGCCTGCGTTTCTGCTGTTCGCCCTTCTGTCGCCGGTGATGATGATCGCGACGGCCGTCGGTGACCGGCTGCACTGGCGCCGGGCAAACAGTCGGGCCGCCGCCACCCTGCGCGGTCGCCGGGCGGCGATCGAGCGGCAGATCGCCACCGAGCTGGCGGCCGAGACCGCGCGACGGCGCCGCGCGGCGCCCGACCCGGCGGCAATCAGGGCGGCCGCGGCAGTTCCGGACACCCGCGTGTGGTCGCGGCAGCGGGCGGACCCGGAGCTACTGCGGGTGCGGGTTGGCGTCGCCGAACAGCCGGCGACGCTCCAGCTCCGGGACGGCGACACCACCGGGCCGGCCGCCCGGCTCGCCGACGTCCCGTTCTCTGTCGATCTCGCGGCCGGGCCGCTCGGCATCGCCGGCCCGGACGCGGTCGTGACGGCGTGCGCCCGCTGGCTCGTCGGCCAGCTCGCGACCCTTGCCGCGCCGGCCGACGTCGAGTTCGCGCTGGTCCTCGACGAGACGCGCGCGGGCTCGTGGCACTGGGCACGCTGGCTACCGCACGTGGTTCGACCGGTGGCGACCTCCGGCGCGGCCGGCGCGGCACTGGTCACCGGGCTTGCTGCGCTCGTCGATCGGCGCGCCGCGACTCGCCGGCCGGGCGAGCATGGCTGGCACGGCAGCTGGCTCGTCGTGGTGGTCGACCGGTGCGGTGCGGACCACCGCGCCGGGCTGGCCGACGTCCTCGCCCGCGCAGCGGGGCTCGGCGTCACGGCACTCTGGCTCGGCAGCGATCCAGCTGCGCTGCCAGGCTGCTCGGCGGCCGTCGCGCAGGTGTCCGGGATCAACGGCACGCGCGCCGCAGTGCGCGCGGCGCGCGACACGGAAGCGACCGACGCCGTGCTCGACCAGGTGTCGGCCGCGTGGGCCGACGAACTCGCCCGCAGCCTCGCCCCCTTGGTGGACGGCGGCGCGGCCGACGACCGCGAGCTCCCGACCGAATGCACGCTGCCCGCCGCCCTGCACCTCGGCGAGGTCACGCCCGAAGCGATCGCCGACCGCTGGTCGCACGCCACCGGCGCGGCGGCAACCGTGCTCGGCGCGGGGGCAGCGGGGATCGTCCGCGTCGACCTCGCCGTCGACGGCCCGCACGTCCTGGTCGCCGGGACGACGGGTGCCGGGAAGTCGGAACTGCTGCGCACCCTCGTCATCGGGTTGGCCGCTTCCCAACCGCCGAGCGAGCTGAACCTGCTGCTGATCGACTACAAGGGCGGCGCCGCCTTCGCCGAGTGCGCTCGACTACCCCATACGGCGGGCGTCGTCACCGACCTCGACGCCGACCTGACCGAGCGGGCGCTGCGCAGCCTGCACGCCGAACTGCGGCGCCGGGAGCTCTCGTTCGCCGAAGCCGGTGCCGGCGACCTCACCGGGTACCGGTCGGGCCGTCCTGCGCAACCGATCCCGCGGCTGGTCATCGTGGTCGACGAGTTCGCCGCGCTGGCCGAGGAGTTGCCCGACTTCCTGCCCGGCCTGATCGGCGTGGCGCAGCGGGGCCGCTCGCTCGGCATCCATCTCGTGCTCGCGACCCAGCGCCCGGGCACGGCCGTGTCGGCCGACATCCGCGCGAACACCGCGCTGCGCATCGCGCTGCGCGTGACCGACGCCGGTGAGTCGCAGGACATCATCGGCTCGCCGGCAGCTGCGGCCGTCGACCCGGCCTGTCCCGGTCAAGGCTGGCTGCGCACCGGATCGAGGCTGACGGCGTTCCAGGCGGCGCACGCTTCTGGCCGCAGCCGGGCGGGTGCCACGACGGCCCGGGTGGAACGGCTGGACAGCTGGCGGCGGGTCCGTGCACGAGCAGCAGAGCCCGGCACGGCGAGCGACCTGTCCCGCCTGGTCGACGCGGTCTGTGAAGCGGCACGCCGCTCAGGCATGGCGCCGGCGCGCAGTCCGTGGCAGCCACCGCTGCCCGACACGCTTCCTCGCGCGCAGCTGACGAAGGCGGCAGACAGGCACGTGATCACGCTCGGCCGTGTCGATCTGCCCGACGAGCAGCGACAGGAGACGCTCGACATCGACCTCGGGACGGGTGCCACACTGCTCGTCGCAGGCGGACCGCGCTCCGGCCGTACGAACGCGCTCACCTTGCTCGCGACCGGCGCCGCTGCTGGGTTCTCACCGCGAGAGGTGCACCTCCACGTCGTCGACGGAACGGGCGCGTTGGCCGGCGCGCTGCGCCGACTCCCCCACGCCACGACAGTCCTCGGTCCGGCGGAACTCGAGCTGTTCCCGCGCCTGCTCGACCGGCTCGACCGCTCGGTCGCGGCGCGACTCTCCGGCGGTGCCGGGCCGGTCGCGGGGCAACCCGTTCTCGTGCTGCTGGTCGACGGGTGGGACGCCGTCTGCGCGGCACTGCCGGACGCACTCGCCGTCGGCTGCGCGGATCGGCTGGCCGGCCTGCTGCGCAGCGCGAGAGCTGCCCGACTGGTCATCGGCGTCACCGGCGAGCGAGTGTTGTCGACGACCCGGCTGGCGACCGGATTCGGGCAGCGACTGCTGCTCGGCGCACCGGAGCGACCGGACTCCGTCCGGCGGGTACGTGAACGGTCAGCCACGTTCCCGCCGGGCCGCGCCATCCGCCTCGTCGACGGCGCGCTCGCGCAGTTCGCCGCGCCGGTGACGTCGGCCGAAGTGGCGGCGATCGGCGCGGCGTCGGCGTCCGAGTCCGTCGATCAACGGCCGGGCGCGATCAGGATCCGGCCGCTGCCCGATCACCTGCTGCTGTCCGAGATCGCGGCCGGTCCCGGGTTGATCCTCGGGCTCGGTGGCGACGAGCCGACACCCGTGTACCTCGATCCGTTCAGCGGGGCGCGGCGGCTGCTCATCGCCGGCCCACCGCGCTCCGGTCGCAGCACGGCGCTGCGACTGCTGGAGGCACAGGCGCGCCGAAGCGGCCTCGCCGTCCTCGTCGCCGCGCCGGACAGCTCGCCGGTGGCAGCCCAGGCGCGTGGCCACGGCGTCGCAGCGATCGGGCCTGCCGCGTCGCGACCGGACACGCCGACCCGCCCGACGCTCGTCCTCGTGGACGACAGCGACGCATTCGCCGACACCGCGGCGGGCGACCGACTGCTCGAGTGGGCCCGCGATCGCGACCTGCCGGTCGCGCTCGTGGTCGCTGCGCGGGCCGCCGATCTCGCGACGAGCTATCGCGGCGTGGCAGCCGAGGTGCGCCGACACCGGTGCGGCGTTCTGCTCAGTCCCGGCCCGCTCGACGGCGAGTTGCTCGGCGTACGACTGCCGCGCCGCGCCGCCAGCGGTGGACCGCCGGGCCGCGGCTTCGCCGTAGGCGATCCGAGCTGGGGAACGCCGTTCGCGGACGGCGAGCCGGTACCGGTGCAGGTCGCGACGCCGGACGCGGCTACCCGAGCGGGCCACCCATGTGCGGGTAACGGTGATCCGTGGCCGGCACGAACGTCTCCTTGAGCACCCGCGGGGACACCCAGCGCAGCAGGTTCCAGACCGAGCCGGCCTTGTCGTTCGTGCCCGACGCCCGCGCCCCGCCGAACGGCTGCTGGCCGACGACCGCGCCGGTCGGCTTGTCGTTGACGTAGAAGTTGCCCGCGGCGAAGCGCAGCGCCGACTCCGCCTCCAGCACCGCCGCCCGGTCCTGCGCGAACACCGCCCCGGTGAGCGCGTACGGCGCGGTCGTGTCGACCCGGGCCAGCGTGTCTGTCCAGTCGTCGTCGTCGTACACGTGCACCGCAAGGATCGGGCCGAAGTACTCCTCCTGGAACATCGCGTGCCCCGGGTCGCTGCCTTCGACGACCGTCGGCTGCACCAGGTAGCCCACCGAGTCGTCGGCCTTGCCGCCGGCGAGCACGGTCGCGGTCGGTTCGGCGTGCATCTTGTCGAGGACGCCGGACAGCCGGTCGAACGCCCGGCGGTCGATCACCGCGCCGCCGAAAACCGCGAAGTTGGTGACGTCGCCGTAGCTCAGCGACTCGGTGACGGCGACCAACTCGTCCTTGAGCCCACCGGTCCACAGCGAACGGGGCAGGTAGGCGCGGGAGGCGGCGGAGCACTTCTGCCCCTGGTACTCGAATGCGCCGCGCACCAGCCCGGTGACCAGCGACGCCGGGTCCGCGCTCGGGTGGGCGACCACGAAGTCCTTGCCGCCGGTCTCGCCGACCAGCCGCGGGTAGCCGGCGTAGCCGCCGATGTTCTGCGCCACCTCGCGCCACAGGTGCTGGAACGTGCCGGTCGAACCGGTGAAGTGGATGCCGGCCAGCTCGCGGTGCGGCAGCGCGACCTTGCTCACCGCAGCGCCGTCGCCGGTGACCATGTTGATCACGCCCGGCGGCAGCCCCGCCGCCTCGAACAGCGCCATCGTCTGGTGCGCGGCGAACTGCTGGGTCGGCGAGGGTTTCCAGACGACGACGTTGCCGAGCAAGGCCGGCGCGGAGGGCAAATTGCCGGCGATGGCGGTGAAGTTGAACGGGGTGATCGCCAGCACGAACCCCTCGAGCGGGCGGTAGTCCATCCGGTTCCAGGCCTGCCCGGTGCTGGTCGGCTGCTCCTCGAGGATCTGCCGGGCGAACTGGACGTTGAAGCGCAGGAAGTCGGCGAGTTCGCAGGCCGCGTCGATCTCTGCCTGGTGCACCGACTTCGACTGGCCGAGCATCGTCGAGCCGTTGAGGCGGTCCCGCCACGTCGACGACAGCAGGTCCGCTGCGCGCAAGAACACCGCAGCCCGCTCGTCGAACGGCAGCGCGCGCCAAGCCGCCGCCGCACCGAGTGCGGCGGCGACCGCGTCCTCGACGTCCTGGTCGGTTGCCTGCGCGGACTCGCCCAGCACCACCTCGTGCCGGTGCGGGGCGACGACCTCGAACCGGTCGCCGCCGCCCATCCGGGCGACACCGCCGATGGTCATGGTCAGCTCGTGTCGCGAGCCGGCCAGGTCCTCGAGCGTCGCGGTCAGGCTGGTGGCCTCCGCGCTGCCCGGTGCGTAAGTGCGGACCGGCTCGTTCCAGGGGACGGGCGGATGGGTGATCGCGTCCATCACCCGATCGTGCCACGTCTCAGAGCGAGTCGAGCAGGCCCGCGATCTCCTGGTTGGCGTACCAAGCGAGCTCGAAGCCCTCGGCGTCGTCGACCCGGTCCTGCGCCTGCACGTCGCCCAGGTCGGCGGCGATGATCGACTCCGCGGCCACGGCGACCGTCGGTTCGGCGTCGGCGTCGTCGGCGTGGACGGACGCGATGGCAGCGAGCGGCACCTCCTCGGCGACGTAGACGACGCCCCGGTCCAGGTCGTCGCGCACGGTCACCGCGGAATCCGGGACGTCGGCTGCGAGCACGACGCGCCGCCGCGCCGCCGTCGGCTCGGCGTCGAGCAACCTCAGCGAGCCACGCGCCGCCTCCGACGTCGCGGCGTACTCCAGGGCCTCGGCATCGTCGTCCAGGTACCACTCGCGCAGCGCGGGAGTGACCGCGAACGCGGTCAGGGGCGCCGGGCCGAGGGCGCCGGTGGCGAGGAGCTCGGCGAGTACCGCGGTGGTCGCGGGCAGGTAGACGCGCATCGCTAGTCCGTCCGCCGGGTCGGGCGGCGGACCGGGATCAGCGGCTCGGTGCCGGCCGCGGCCACCAGCTCGGCCAGCGCCTCCTCGATCAGCTCCGCCACGGTCTGCACGTCCGGCACGGCGTCCCGGTCGCCGTTCACGCCGAAGAACATTCCGCCGTCGTAGGACGTCAGCGCGATCGACATCGCCTGGCCGGCAGCGAGCGGCAGGATCGGGAAGATCTCGCTGAGCCGAGCACCCGACGCGTACAGCGGCAGCTGCGGGCCGGGCACGTTGGTCACCACCAAGCTGAACATCCGGCGGGTCAACCCGGCCGCGGCACGGGCTCCGAGCGCGTGCAGCGTGGGTGGCGCAAACCCGCCGAGTTCGGCGATCCGATCGGCGCCGACCGCGCGACCGGACGCCGCGTGCGAGGCCATCGCGTAGCGCAGCTGCGCGAGCCGCAGCACCGGGTCGCCTTCGCCGACCGGCAGGTCGACCAGCAACGGCCGCACCCGGGCGGTGAGCACCTCTGGGTCGCGGCGCTGCAGCGAGGGGTGCGTGGCACCCTGCTCGCGAGCCGCCGCCGCACCCGGTCCGAGCGGGTCGGCCGGGTCGCTGACGCTCATCGGCAGCAACGCCCGGACGGTGCTGGCCGGCCCGAGCGGTTCGGCGCGGCCGAGCAGCCAGCCGCGCAGCGCGCCCGCGACGACGGCGAGCACGACGTCGTTCACGGCGCCGCCGAGGGCCGTGCGCACCGTCCGGTAGTCGTCGAGACGGGTGCGGGCGATCGCGATCCGGCGCTGCTCGCTGAGCTGGGCGCTCAGCGGCGACGGCCTGGGGCGCCGCACCACGGCGCGCGCCAGCGACGCCGCGCCACCGGTCACCGAACCGACCTTGGCCGCCGTCAACCGGACGTCGCGGACCGCCTCCCGCATGGTGTCGGCCAGCGCGGTGGGCCGGCGCGCGATGTCGAGGACTGCGGAGCGCACGAGCTCGATCGAGCCAGGCTCCGGCTCGGGCATCCAGATCGCCTCGACCGTGCGCCGTGGCTCCGGGGCGGCATCGAGCAGCACGTGCATCAGGTCGATGCCGTGGCGCTCGTCCACCATCGCCTCGTGGGTCTTCGTCACCACGGCTACCCGGCCGTCGGACAGCCCCTCGACGAGGTACATCTCCCACAGCGGGCGCGACCGGTCCAGCAGCCGGGCCTGGATCCGCGCGCAGAACTCGAGCAGCTGCGCGTCCGTTCCCGGGCGGGGCAGCGCGGAGCGGCGCACGTGGTAGGTGATGTCGAAGGCCGGGTCGTCCAGCCACAGCGGGTTGGCCAGATGCCCCGGCACCATCCGCACCTTCTGCCGGTAGCGCGGGGCGAGCGAGATCCGCTCCTCGAGCAACCGGACGAGCCGGTCGTACTCGAAGCCGCCCGGACGCGGAGCGAAGATAGCCAAGCCGCCGACGTGCTGGGGCGCGGTGCGCGTCTCGCGATGCAGGAACGCGACGTCGGCGGACGTCATGCGTTCGGTCATCGCGGGCGCTCCCGTCGGTGGCTGGGTCGGCGCCATTGTCACAGACACCCTGTCCGCGCCCGGTCAGGCTGGACCGGATCGCTCGCGTCTGTGCCGCCGCCGCGGTCGCCGGCCGGTGACCTCCACGCCGGCGAGCGCGCCGGCGAGCTCGCGCACCGCGTGCCGCAGCGGGCTGTTCGGGCTCGCTTCACTGAGCAGCCGTCCGGCGGCCAGCGCGGCGTCGAGCGCGCGGGAGTCGTCGGGCAGCAGCGCGGCCGGCACCCGGCCGGCGAATCGGGCCAGCGCGGCGGTGAGCTCGTCGGCGGCACGGCCGGGCACGACGTGGTCCCGAACCCGGTTGAGCACGATCTCGGTCGGTGTACCGACTTGGGCATCGGGCAGCTCGGCCAGCGCGCGGACCAGACGCTGCACGCCGATCGGGTCGGCCGCGCCGACCACGAGCACGAGGTCCGCGTCGTCCAGCACGGCCAGCGTTGCGCCGTTGCGTCGTGGCGCCACCGTGTCGAAGGAGAGCTCCTCATCGGTCTCCAGGCAGAACCCGCAGTCCACGACGGTGACGTCCGCGGATCCGCGGGCGACCGCGAGCAGCGCACCGATCGCCGCGGGCCGCAGCTCCGGCCAGCGCGACGCGAGTGGGATCCCGCTGAGCACGCGCAGCCGCGGCCCGAGCTGCCAGCACAACGCGCCGAGCGCCTCGGCGTCGAGGCCGCCGGCAGCGGCCAGCCGGCAGGCCGCGGCGATACCCGGCGACTCGTCCAGCACGCCGAGCACGGGCGCGACCGTGCCGCCGTACACGTCGGAGTCGACCAGCAGGACGGTGCAGCCGAGGCCGGCGAGTTCGTCGGCCAGGGTGACCGCCACGGTGGTCCGCCCGGGCGCACCGGTGGGCCCCCAGACCGCCAGCACGGTGCCGGGCGCGCCGGCCGGCGACGGGCGGACCGCGGGGAGATTCCCGGCCGGTTGCCCGCCGGCGGGCACTGCCGGATCGCCGAAGTCTCGTCGTGCGTGCCGGGCGGGGCCGTCCGCAGGGCCGTCCGCCGCCGTGCGTACCGCGTCGAGCAGCACCGCGGCGACGGTTGCCGGTTCGGCGTCGTCCGCCACGACGTGGACGATCCCGGCCAGGCGCAGCCGCTGCTCGGCGGACGGGTCGCCCCGCGGCGCGACGCCGACCGCGACGACACCCGCGACCGCCAGCAGTTCGACGGCGGCTGCGTCCAGCCGGCGCAGGTCCGCCGCGACGAGCGCGGCGCGACCCTGGCCGGAGCCCGCCACCGCGAGCAGGTCGACGACGTCGACGCAGCGCCGCACGATGCCGACCGGTTGCGCCCCGGCCTCGAACGCGGCGAGCAGCCGCTGCTCCCACGCGGCCCCGTCCGCCGCGGACAGGACGTCCAGCTTCACCGCAGGGCCGGCGCGCAGTCGCCTACGTCGGGCAGTGGCGCGACGGTCTCACCGGCAGGAGTTGCGCCGGTCAGGATGCCGGCCCGTAGTTGCGCATCGTCGAACGACAACGCGGTGATCACCCGGTCGGCGAGTTCCGGGGGCAGGCTGACGATCACGTCCTGTCCGCCAGGCCCGCTGCCGAAGGCGCCCGTGTCGGTGTGCGCCGCCTGCACGGTCACCTGCGGGAGCAGCACCGCGGCAGCGCACCTGCCGACGGACAGCCACACCTCGATCCGGTCACCCTTGCGCAGATCAGGCGCGGTTGCGCCCTCGAACGGCACCGTGATCGTCGTCTGTACCGTCCTCGCGCCGAGGGCGGCGACCGGCACCAGTTCGCCGCCGGAGACCGGCCGGGACAGTTGCTTGCCGACCGCGTCGGCAACCGTCTCTGCGTACGCCGTGCTGCCGGACTGCAGCCGTACCTGGACGAGGGTGAGGTCGCCGGCCGCGAGCACGGTGCCGGCCGCGAGGTCGCGGCGGGCGGCGACGACCGACGAGGTGTGCCGCGCGGCGGCGAGCACCGATGCCCCGAGCAACACCGAGCCGAGGACGAGCCCGACGCCCAGCCAGAGCCGGATGTCGAGCCAACTCGGCGCGGCGATGCGGCGCGGTCGCGGGGACACCGGCTGCGCCGCTCGCTCGGTCACAAGGCACATGGTTCATGAATCGGGTGCCGCGCAACATGGTCCCGCGCAGGCTGTGGACTACCGCCCGATCGTCAGTCGACCTGCGAGACTGACCCAGCCGTACCCGACCGGGAAAGGGACCTCGCCGCCATGGCCGCCGAGCCGCGCTTCCTGACGCTGGCCGACGTCGCCGACGTGCTGAACATCTCGGTGTCACAGGTCTACGCCCTGGTCCGCAGCGAGGACCTGCGGGCGATCAAGATCGGTGGCCGCGGGCAGTGGCGCGTCGAGCGGGACCAGCTCGAGGACTACATCAAGCGGATGTACGAGCAGACGAGTGACTTCATCGCCAACCACCCGTTCGCGGCTGACAGCTCAGACTGACCGGCGCACCGCCGAGATCGCGGCGATGACCAGCAGCTCG
>JAVHVB010000338.1:0-5760 GCA_032160775.1 Pseudonocardiales bacterium
GGCGGGCCCTGCTGAGCCACGGGCTGAGCCACGGGCTGAGCCACGGGCTGGGACGTCGGCGGCGGGAAGCTCGGCGGCTCGAACACCGGAGACGAGGACGGCGCCGCAGCTCCGGCCACGGTGCCGGCCACCGTCGGCTGGTCGAAGACGGGCGACGCGGCCGGCGCAGGCGCGGGCCGGACGACCGGCGGCGCGACCGGTGGGGCGACCGGCGGCGCGGCCGCCGGCGGATTGGCGGTGAGCTGGGCGACTGCCGCCACCGCCTGGTGTGACACGTCCGCCGTCAGGTCCGGGAACTGCGAGCGCAACCAGGCGACCACCTGCTCCTCGGAGTAGGGCGGCGACTGGGTGAGCCAGCTCGTCGCGTTGGTGCGCACGACCGCCACGCACGCGTTGCGCAGCCCGACCGGCATGTCCGGCGCGAGGTCGGCCAGCAGCGCGTGCAGGTGGTCGGCGTTGCTCAGCACGTTTGGGTCGCGCTGCATCGCGCCGACCAGGACCGCTCGAAGTCGCTCATCGACCTGGGTGAAGTTCGGCTGGTTCACGGTCTACTCCTGATTTCCTGGCGTCGAACGGTGGTGGTGGTTGTGGTGGTGCCGGTTGGTCATGACCCACCCACCGCGATGGCGGCGTATTCGGTGCTGCTGCCGGGCGGGTCCACGCTCAACTGCACGTAGTACCGCCCATCGCCGTTCCGGAAGATCACCGGGACGGTAAAGCATGCGGACGCGGTTCCCGACGACGTGCCGGTCGTATCGCTGGAATACCCGGCCGGACCGCTGATCGAGACGTTGAACTCGAGCCCCTTCTGCAGGCCGGCGACCCGGACGCCGAGGTACATCTCGAACGTGCCACCTGCCGCGTGCGCGACCTGCTGGCTGGGGTCGGTGCCGCAGGCGTCGTCCTTGTTGGCGGTCCAGCCCAGCGGGGTGATGGTGACGCCGGTGGCCGGGGTGACGTACGGCGTCACGTACCCGCTGCCCTGATGGTTGCGGGCCAGGGTGATCAGCCGGTTCGCCCAGTCGACCGGGCGGAACCACCAGCCGACGTCGCCCTCGTGCTCCGGCGCGATCCGGGTCGGGACGCCGATCAGCGCGCCCGACGCGTCCACTGCCGCGCCACCGGAATTGCCGTGCGCGATCCGCGCGGTCGTCTCGATCCACGAACGGTCGCTCTTCAGCCGCTCGTCCCGGACGAACGCCGACGCGTCGCCCTTCGTGACCGTTGCGGCCCGCGACTGCGAGACGCCCGGGAAGCCCACGACAGTGACCTCGTCGCCGACGCTGAGCTTGTCGCTGTCGCCGACCTCGAGGGTGGGCAGGTTCAGCGTCGCCGGGTCGATCTTGTTGCCCTTCGCGTCGGCGTAGATCTGCACGACGGCGAGGTCGAGGTAGCCGTCCGAGACCACCTTGCGGGCGCGGTAGCGCGCCTGAACGGTGCCGTCCGGTCCGTCCCCTCGTAGGTCGACGAGCAAGTAGGCCGGCGTCTCGTCGCCGAGCGGCGAGCCGTACTGCGTCGTCAGGCCGAGGGCGTTCGGGTCGGCCACGTGCGAGTTGGTGAGGATCATGCCGTGCGGGTCGATGATCGAGCCGCTGCCCCAGCCGGCGGACTCGCCGTCCGCGCCGATGATCTCGAGCTTGACGGTCGCCTGCTCGACGGCGAGCAGCGTGGCGGAGGAGATCGTGTTCGGGGTCTGGTTGCTGTCGCTGCCGTTGCCGGCGACGAGAGCGACCACGGTTGCGACGACGGCGATCACCGCGACGGCACCGGCAGCGGCGGCGAGCTTGACCGAGCGGATCCGGCGCTCGCGGCGGCGCACGACGTCGGCCGGCGCGGACACCTCGAGGCGCAGCGGCACCCCGGTCAGCGGCTCGCCGAGCTTGAGTTCGGTGGTCCGGTCGACGGTCACCGTCGCCTTGCGCTTGCCGTCCAGCCACGACCCGCCGGTGGAGTGGTCCTCGTAGCGCCAGCCCTCGGGAGTGGACACCAGGTCGGCGTGGTGGCGGGACACCGTGGCGTCGTCGACAGTCACGTCGCACGCGGGGTCGCGGCCGATGCTGACGGCGCGGCCCACCGGCTCGTGCTCGAACGTCAGCGTCTCGCCGGCCGCGGTGACGGCGAGCCGCCAGGCTGCGCCGGCACCGGCCTGCGGCGCCATCACGGTCTGTGCCGAGAGCGCGGCCATCCGGGCGGCGTGCGCCGGGTCGACGGTGCCGACCGGGGTGAGCTCGAGGTCCTCGCCCGCGTCGGTCGCGCCGAGCCGGACGAGGGTCGGCCGGTCGATGAGCACGGCCTGCTGTGCCACGCCACCGAGGAACAACCCGGCTCGGGCGGAGACGTCGCGCAGCACCCAGCCGTGCCCGTCGGACCAGGACAGCTCGGCGTGCGCGCGGCGCGAGGTCGTCTCGTGCCGCAGCGGGAAGTCGGCGGCGGGGTCCCGCTTCAGCGAGACGACATGGCCGGCAACGAACCGCCGCTGCTCACCAGAGGCGCGCGACCGGACGTCGATGTCCGTTCGAAGCTCGGTCATGGGGTCTCCTCGAGACTCTCGTGCGTACGGCGCCGACGCTGCGGTTGCGGCGACTGCGGACAGATTTACGGCCGCGCGCTGAACGACCTCATAAGCGGCGCCAAAGCGCACGGCGGCGGCGCTCGCGCGGCGGGACGGTCGGCGCCAGCAGGTCGTAGCGCTTCGGCTCGCCGTCGCGCGGCGGGCGGTCGCCGAACTCGTCGCGCAGGACGAGCACCATCGTGGTGTCGTCACCGACCGCGGCGGCCGGTGCCAGCCAGCCGTCGAGGTCGGCCTCGATCTCGGCCGCCGTGCGGGTCGCCAGCATGCCGCGCAGCTGCCCGCCGACGAGCCCGCGCCAGCCGGGATCGGCCTGCGCCGTCGAGAAACCGTCGGTGCACGCCCAGACGGCGACGATGTCGTCGGCCGGGCAGGCGTCCGTCCGGACCGCTGCGTACGGGTCGTCGGCAGCCAACGAGTCGGTCTGCACGCCGATCGCGGCCGGCTGCGGGCACAGCGTGCGGTGCCCGCCTGCGGCGTCGACGCACCCCACGTCCCCGTCGCCGATGGCGACCGCGCGCACCCACCCGGCCGCGACACACACGCCGAGCACCGTGGTTCCGTAAGCGCGGACCGCGACCTCCTCGGGCCGCCCGGCCTGCGCTGCGAGCGCGTCCTGTTCGGCCGCGCTGAAGGGCTCTGCGGCAGCGTCGGCGAGCACCGCCGTCCGCCATCGGTCGATGAAGCGCGCCGCGACGATCTGCAGGTCCTTGTGTACCGCGTGCGCGTCATCGGCCCGGCCGACGTCGGCCAGCTCGGCCGCGAGCAGATCGGCGGCGAGCCGCGCGCCGGTTGCCGAGCGCACGTACTCGGCGGCGCCGTGGCCGTCCGCGACGACGGCGACCGGCGTCTCCGGACAGGCGCCGCAGCGGAAGGCGTCCTGGTTCTCGACCGACCGGCGGACGTGTGCCGAACCGATCACGCTCGCTCCGCAGACCGACCAGGCCTGCGCGCTCACCCGGTCGAGGCGTCCCATACCGGCCCCGATGGCATCGGTTGAGTGGTCGTCGCGAGCGGCACGTCGGGCGAGGCGGGGTTCGCGGCGGCGCGCGACGCCTGCCGGGAGGCCCACTGGATCATCGTGACGAGATCGGTCTGATTCGACGCGCGCAGCGGCTGGCGGTCCGGGTGGTCGATGAACCGGGCCAGCGCGGCGAGGTCGGCGTCCTCGCCGATGCCGACGGCCATCCGCACGCTGGCCGCCCCCCACGGCTCGGCCTGCAGCGCGGCCATCGCCTGGTCGAGGGTCGGTCCGTTGGCGTGCGTCGGCCGGCCGTCGCTGACGAGGACGAGCACCGGGGCGAACCCGCGCCCGCTCCGTCCGAGTTCCTGCATGACCGGAACCAGCTGGATGATCGCGGCACCGAGCTCGGTCAGCCCCTGCGGCACCGCGTTGATCCGGTCCCACCGGAACTGCTCGACCGGCACCGGCGCCTGGTGCAGCCAGGCCGGCTGATCGGCGAACGTGAGCGCGCGCACGAACAGCTGCGCCTGCGGGTGGTCGAGCGAGTCCTCGCGCAGCTGCGGCAGCGTTTCTTCGATCGCCGTGTTCAGCGCCTGGATGCGCCCGCCGCCGGCCATAGAACCGGAAATGTCCAGGATCCAGATGAAATGCAGGGGTCGGCGATCAACGGCGCCGCCAAGTCGATCAGTCATCCGTGCCCCTCCCCCCACAGTCGCGGGCATCATAGACACGCACTTTCCGCGCTCTCAATGCAATCGCGCGGCAGGCGCGGGCGAGGCGCACCGGTTTATCCCGAAAGGTCAACGAATGGTCGCTGCGGGGGATGTCGTTCACGGCGAGCGCAGTGGCGCCGTGCGCATTCAGGCACGGATCGGCGGCGGGCTGCAAGGCGAGGTCTTCCGCGCCGAGAGCGCGACGGGGGAACTCGCGGTCAAGTGGTACAACCCGCCGTGGGCGACGTCGACGCAGGCGCGTGCCATCGACGAGCTGATCGCCCGCGGCTCGCCCGACCCGCGGTTCCTCTGGCCGGTGGAGCGGCTCGGGCCCTACGGCGGTCAGGCGCCACAGACGTTCGGCTACACGATGCCGCTCTGCGAGCCGGGATACTTCCCGCTCGTGCGGCTGGTGAACGGCACCCTGTCGCCCTCGCTCGAGCCGTCGACCGCCGACATCATCCGGATCTGCCAGCACGCGGTCGAGTCGTTCCGGCTGCTGCACCTGTCCGGGCTCTGCTACCGCGACGTCAGCCTGGCCAACGTGTTCTTCGAGCCGCGGACGGCAAACATCCGCATCTGCGACGTCGACAACGTCGGCGTCGACGACGGCTCGTCCAAGGTGCTCGGCACGCCGCTGTTCATGGCGCCGGAGATCGTCCGGGACACCACCTTCCGGACGTTCCCGAGCCGGAGCACCGATCTGCACTCGCTGGCCGTGCTGCTGTTCTTCCTGCTGTTCATGGAGCACCCGCTGATCGGCCGCAAGGTCGACCGCGGCCTCTGGGACGAGCAGCACGCGCTGATCCACTTCGGCCGCGAGCCGGTGTTCGTGCTCGCGCCGGACGACGAGTCGAACCGGCCGACGAGCCCGCACGTCGAGCGGTACTGGGCGCTGTACCCGCAGTTCCTGCGCGACCGCATGCTGAGCGCGTTCGGCGAGGGGCTGCACTCGCCGTCGGCCCGGGTCACCGAGGGTGAGTGGTTGCGCACGCTCGGCCGGCTGCGCGACTGCATGGGTGCGTGTCCGCACTGTGGCTCCACCGTCTTCCATGATCTCGACGCCGGTACCCCGGTGCCGTGTCATCAATGTGCCAACCCGCTGGCCCGGCCGCTCGTACTGGGTATCGGCCGTCGGCAGCTCGTCGTGTCGCGGCACCTGCGCTTCGGCGCCGAGGTCACCTCGGCGCTGCCGTCGCCCGGCCCGCCGATCGCCGAGGCCGTGCCGCACCCCGACCGGCCCGACCGGTTCGGGCTGAAGAACCTCACCGAGGTCCCGTGGTCGGTGACCATGCCGGACGGCGCCGAGTACACCGTCGGCCCGCGGCAGGCGGTGGAACTCGTCGAGGGTGCCACGATCACCACGCCGACCATCAAGGCTGTCGTTCATCGCTGACCGCACGCCGTCAGAACAGCGTGCCGCCGGTGTTGCAGATTTCCGGGTGATAGACGGAGCCGGCGTTCTGGGCCCACTCGGTTGCGCTGCCGGTGACGGTCGAGCCGGTCATCCAGTA
>JAVHVB010000339.1:0-9980 GCA_032160775.1 Pseudonocardiales bacterium
CCGCCCTCGATCTTGACGGCGCCGCCGATCGACATGTGCGCGTCGTCGGCCGCGGTGCCCTTCTCGTCGAAGAACCAGATCTCGAACATGTCCGGCATGTGCAGGTGCGTGTCGACAACCACCCGGAACACGGTGTCCTTGGCGGGCGGCAGCATCGGCACGCCGAGGAAGGTGCTGCCGCCGACGAACGTGCCGACCGAGATCGACGGCATGATGTTGGCCATCTGCGGGCTGCCGAGGCCTGGAATGCTCATCGGGTGCCGGCTTCGATCTCGCCAGGGCCGGGCAGGAACACGGTGGTTCCCGGCCGGACGCGTTGCGGGTTGTCGATGCCGTTGATCTCGGCGATCTTGCGCCAGAGTCCCGGGCGTCCGTAGTGGTGCTGAGCGATCGACTGCAGCGACTCGCTCTCCCGGACCATGTGCGTCCGGCGGCCGGGCAGGCCGCCCGATGTCGGGTTGGTGGGGATCGAGCTCAGCGGGTTGTCCTGCACTTTGATCACGAGGTTGGCCTCGGCGCGGATCGGGATGCCGCTGCTGTGGAACCGGGTGTAGGTGATGTCGGCCTTGGTGAGGAGGCCGTCGTACATGAACCCGAGCATCGGGGGACCCCACTGGAAGGTGACGATCGGCGCGTTGCTCTCGGTGATTCCGAAAAGCCCCATGATCGCGGTGACCAGGCCGGTCGGCGGAGCGGTCCACGCCTGCAGGAGGTCGCCGCGCATCTTGGTGTCCTCGCCGTACATGATCACCTTGGTGAGGGTGATCTGCGGCGGTTCCGACTTCTGCGTCACGCGGGGCCCTGAGCCGCCCTTGGCGTTGGGCTTCGTGTTCGACTTGGCCGACCGGGTGATCTGGATCTTTTCCGGGTTCATGTCGAAGTAGACGAGGCCGAGAGCGGCCAGGTTCGTGCACCGGATCGTCGCCGGGATAGTGGCGCCGGCCAGCGCGCCGATCCCGATCCCGACGCCCACCGCGACGTTCAGGCCCATGCTCACCATTGCGTGCCGCCTTTCACAGGAAGCCCTCGTGTGCGATCACGAGCGTCTCGAGGGCGATGCCGTTGCTCGTCGCATCCAGCTTCGGGCCCTCCCACTTGCTCGGGTACACGTTGCGTAGCGTCCACGAGACGACCTGAACGCCGGCACTGTCGTACAGCGTGATGACGCCGGTGCCGCCGGATGCGTGGTTGCCCGCATAGATCCAGGACTGCACCATCGACGACAGCCAACCCTGCACCTTGATCGTCTCGGTCTTGCTGACCGCCCGTTCGAGGGTGATCTGCGAGTAGGACATCTGCCCGGGCATGATCTGTTGCATGTCATAGACGCCGCCCTGGTTCCAGAACTCGGGCTTGAAGTCGACGGCAAGTCCGTGGCACTTCCCCCATCGGCCCAAGTCGGTGCCGTCGATGGTGACGCCGAAGCGACTACTGAGACCGAGGATGTCCTCGGCGGTAGTGAGCCCGGCAGCGCTGAGTCCGGAAAGGGCGAAAGTCATCTGTGGCTCCTAGCCGGCTCAGGCGAGCTTCTTCTCGTCGTCGAGCCAGCCCTGGTGGTCGATCTCGAGGGTCTCGATGGCCACCTGGCTCGCGCCGGCGTCCATGGCGTTGATCGACCAGGCCTTGGGCAGCGCAGCCTTGAGATCCCAGAAGGTGATCTGGTCGCCGTTCGAGTCGTAGAGGACGATGTGGATTCCGCCGCGAGAATCCGCCTGGGTCCACGCATTCGTGTTGAGCCACTTGCGCACGGTGTCCGAATCGCCGGCCGCGGCCGCGCGGATCAGCTTGATGGGCTTGTACTTCGTGTTGCCGGGGAAGAACCACCGCATGTTGCCGTCATCGCCGGCACGGTAGTCGGGCATGTCCCAGGTGACGTCCAGGCCCTCGCACTTCTGCCAGCTGCCGAGGTTCCAGTTGCCCTGGTCGACCGTCACGTGAAAGCGGTTCGCCAGGCCGATTTTCGACTGATCGTTGAGTGCCATTCGCGTTCCTTACCTGAAATCGGTGAGCAGGCCAGCCCGCTCACGGTCCACTAGGAGTTCCCGGCGCAGCCGACTGCGCAGGCGGTCATAGATCCGCAGGACCAGTTCGTCCAGATCGGCATCGTCCATCCCGAAAACAAGATCTTCGTCGCCGGGCGGTCCGGCCCGGTTCTCCTGCTGGTGGGCACCAGCGCCGAGCGACTGTGGACCGGTCACGCCGGCGCTAAGCTGGCCCTGGCTGGTCGTGCTGCCCGGACCGGTCTGGCCGGCGCGCCCGGCCGCCTCCGCCTCTGCCCGGCTGCCCCATCCGCCGGTGCCGGCGGCAAAGCGGCTGCTCCCGCCCGCGGACGTGGACATCTCGATGTCGCTGCCGCCGAACAAGTTGTCGAAGAAGCCGCCAGCCTTGGTCGAGTCCCGGCGGAACTCCATCGTCTGGGTGTTGTCGGACCCGGTCCCCCCGCCGCTGCCGGACGAGTCGGCGACCACGCCTTGCGCGCCGCCGAAGGCGTTGTCCCAGAAGCCGCGGGCAGTGGTGGAGTCATGCCGGACCTCGACCTCGTCGCCGGGCTGGAACGTCGAGCCGCCCCCGACGCCACCCCTTGGGCCGCCGCCGGTGCCGCCACCCGAACCACCGGTGCCGCCACCCGAACCACCGGTGCCGCTCGCGCCACTGCCGCTGATGCGTCGCTCGGCTTCGCCGCGGGTCATCGTCGAGCCGCCGAACAGGTTGTCGAAGAACCCTCCGGCTTTGGTCGAATCACGGCGGAGCTCGACCTCTTCGTCCTGAGATCCCGCTGCGCCACCGCGCTTGCTGGACTCCTCGAACATCTTCTTCACGGTCTCTTGGTCGCGCGGACTCAGCGTCGTCTGCGGCGGTTCGTCACGTTCGGCGAGCGCCTGATTGATGACCTCCAGGAACTGTTGCTGGGCGAGCAGCAGCTGAGTGCTGTCCGAGTAGGGCGGGTCCATGGTGCCGCCGTGTTCCTTGTAGGCGGAGGTCGCGCGGTCGACCGCGATGTTCTTGGACTCGATGAAGTGGGTCTGCTGATCGCCGATCAGTTGAATCGTGTCTGCGAGGTAGTTCATCGCCGGATCGGTGCGCGCGTGCTGGGTGATCGCGTCCTGCACCCATGCTGCCGACACCGGAGGCGCGGCGTGCACGAGCCGGGGCGCGTCCTCGGCCACTCCGGAGGAGTACATCTTCTCCGCGTGCACCGCCTCGGCTTCCAGTTCCCGGCCGAGCGGGGTGCTTTCGTCCGGTAGCGCCGTGCCGAGCCGACGTTGCTGCGCGGCGTGGACGAGCTCGTGAGCGAGCAGGCCGCGCGCGGTTGCGGTGTGCGTCGCGCCGGCATCCTCAGGCAGGAAGACCCGGCCCCCGCGGGTGAACGCCCGGGCGCGCCGGTCCCGGGCCTCGTTGTTGGCCGCGGTGTCCCGGTGGACGGGAACCTCGCTGATGTCGATGCCGTGACTCGAGCGCAGCGCCTGCGCGAGTTCGGCGGGGGGGCGGGTCACGACCGCGCGCGCCGGCGTCCTTAGCGCGTCTTCCGCCTTGCCGACGAGTTTGCGCAGTGTGGAGCGGAAGCGCAGCGCCCCGGTGGCCGCCGCGGGTCGCGGCGTGCCGTCGACGATCGGCCGCGCGACGACGATCGGGTGAAGCGGAACGCGCGGCAGCGTCGGCGAACCGCCACCGCCGGACGGTCCAAGAGGGAGGTCGGCAGGCGGTTCCGGTGCCTGCGGGAGCGCAGTCGCGTGCTGGGTGCCGCCGGTCGCACGGTGCTCGACCGCCGGTGGCGCCGGCTCCTCAGCCGCCTCGACCGGTGCCGGTGGCGCGGGTGGCGCGAGTGGCGCGGGTGGCGCGGGTGTGGGCGGCGCCGCCGCAGGGGCGGGGACGTCGATCTGGACCGGCGGCGGCGGCGGAGGGCTCGGCGCAGGCGGGGGCGGGGGCGGGGGCGTGACACTGGCCGGGGCAGGCTCCGGATCGGGGTTGTCAGCGGCCGATTGGCTGTCACCGCCACCGGGTTGATCGGGTCTGATCGGGGCGCCCAGCCCGAGTCGCCTGCTCTGCGCGAGCGAGTTGCGACGGTGCATCAGCCGCGGTTGGTCGTCCGGCACGCCCGGCGGTCGGCCCGTCGGCATCGAGGGCATCGCGCGACCGGGCGCATAGGGCGATGGTTGCTGCGGGATCGGCGGTTCGGCGCGTGACCAGGAACCCTGGGACACTTGGGGCGGCTGGGGTGACTGCGGCGGCGGCGCGGGCTCGCTCGATTCGGACGGCGAGACGTAACGCGGCAGACCGCTGTTGTGCAGGTTCGCCAGCGCTTCACGGAACCGCGTCCCGGCTTCGGTGGACGTATCGAACGGATCGGAGCGACTCGGCTGCGGGGCGTGCACGACCGCCGGTGGCGCGGGCGCCACCGGCTCGCCCACGTAGGCGTCGGTGGCCCGCATCAACGGCGCGTGCTCGGTCATCGGCCGTGCGGTCACATGCCGGAGCGGGGGCTGGCTGGAGAAGTAGGCGGGCAGCTCGGCATCCGGGGTCGGTGCGATCGGCTTGGGGCGGACGACGGCGGCCAGACCGATGACCCGGCCCGGCTCCGGTGCCCCTTCGGCCGGTGTCGCCCGTCCTCGGCGCGCGCCGCCGGGCACGATCGGTGGCGCCGGCGTCATCGGGCGTGCGGTCAGTGGCGTTCCGCCAGACCAGGTCGAGGAGATCGGTGGCAGCGATGTCCAACCGCGGTCCGCTGCCCCGTCCGAAGCAGCGGCCGGGGCAGCAGCGGAAGAGGCCGGCGCGCCGTGCGCGCCGGACCCGGTGGCAGTCGCATCGTCGCGCCGCCTCTGCCGCCCAAGACTGGGCCACCTCATCGAAGTGCCTCTTCCCTGTCGTTCTCGCTTCGTGTCACTCGCCGTCGTCGTCGCGGGCGTTGATCTCGCCCACCTCGGCGATCACGCGCTGCCTCGTCCGGTGATCCATGTCCAAGATCTCGGCGAAGCCCCAGTGGAGGTAGTAACCGACGTACGCGACCTCCTTCCACAGCCGATCGGCCGCGTACGTCAAGATCCCCCCGGTGCATCACCGGCGATGTCCACCGCAAATTCCTGGGCGCAGTTCGGGCACGCAACCGCGACTTCCGTGTGCCCGTCCTGGTTGATCCGCCGGTACAGGTCCTGCAGGAAAGCCAGGTCGGACGCGAACAGGTTCTCGACCACGAACGTGTCGATGTTCTGCACCTCGCCCAGCCGGGTGATGGTCCGTTCGAGCAGCAGGACCGTCAGGTACGCCGGGTTCTGCTGGGCCCGTGGGTCGTTCTGGGTCGTCAGCTCGTCGCGCGCCGTGGCGAGCCGCATCACCCCGTCGCGGTGACGCCGACCATGTTGGTCGACATAACCGCGCGGCAGCGTGAACGGGTATTCGGTCCGGAGCGCCGTCTCGACCTGTTCGTCGACCAAGGTCACGGCGCCACTCTCTGGATCATTTCGCAAACCAGCGTGACCGTCTCCATCAGCACCTCGCTGGCGCCGGCCTTGAGGGCGCCGATCTCGAGCTTCGACGGCCACGCCATCTCGAGGTGGTACCGGGCGACCGGCGTCCCGTCGGTGGCGTACATGACCAGCGAGCAGCTCTTGCGTGCGGCGATGATGTCGCCCATCAGCACGGCCTCGTGCCAGAGCCAGAGCTCCATGCTCTGGTTCTTGCCGCGCTTCAGCGTGAGCGTCGGTGGCTTGCGCTTGCCGGGCAGCTTCTTGAGCATGACCTCTTTGTCGGTCGACTCCATCAGCTCGACCGGCTCGACTTCGGTGGTGATGCCCACCAGTTCGGAGAACGAGGCGATCTGATAGCCGTCGATCACGATGGAAAATCGGGCAGCGGTAATGGCATCGCCCGGGGCAAGTCCGCCCATGATGAACCTTTCTGACGTTGGGGTGGGGTCCTGGCCGAACCGTTACTCGTCGAGGCCCGCGCCATCGGCGAACTGGGAGATGCGGAACACGACGAACTCGGCCGGCTTCACCGGAGCGATGCCGATCTCCACCGTCAGGATCCCCGCGTCGCGGTTCTCCGGCGGGTTGTTCTCCTCATCGCACTTGACGAAGAACGCCTGCGCCGGGGTCTTGCCGAACAGGGCCCCGTCACGCCACACGCGGCGCAGGAACATGTTGATCGTCCGCTTGACGGAGTCCCACAGCTTCGGGTCGTTCGGCTCGAAGACCACCCAGTTGGTGCCGTTCAGGATCGACTTCTCGACGTAGTTGAACAGCCGCCGGACGTTGAGGTAACGCCACTCCGGGTCGCTCGACAGCGTCCGCGCGCCCCACACCCGGATGCCCTGGCCCGGGAATGAACGGATGCAGTTCACCGAGATCGGGTTCAGGGTGTCGTGCTCGCCCTTCGTGATGTTCAGCTCGAGCGTCACACAGCCGCGCACGACCTCGTTCGCCGGGGCCTTGTGCACCCCGCGGCTGGAGTCGTTACGCGCCCAGATGCCGGCCATGTGGCCCGACGGCGGGATGAAGACCTGCTTGCCGGCGACCGGGTCGGCGACCTTGATCCACGGCCAGTACATGGTGGCGTACTTGCTGTCGTACCCGGTGACGTCCATCCGCCATTCCTTGACCTTCTGCGCGTTCAGGCCGGGCGGGGTGTCGAGGATGGCGACCCGGTCGGCCATGAGCTCGCAGTGCGCGATCATGGCGAGCTGGACGGCCTTGACGTCCTCCAGCGACAGGTTGCCGTTCTGCAGCGCGGCCATCAGGTCCGGCACGGCCAGCATGGTCACGTTGTCGATGGCCTCGAGCCCCCCGAAGCCGGTGCGGTCGGCGGAGTTGCCGACGTAGGCCGCCGACGAGACCTTCTCCGGAACGGCCGGCGGGGTGGCCATCGCGACCTCGCCGTGCCGCGGCACCGCCAGCTGCTTGCCGCGGGTGTCCTCGACGGTGATGAGCTGCGACTGCTGCCGCACGACGGTGGCGACGTTCTGCGGCCCGCGCCGCGTGGTCACGTTGTCGAACGTCTCGACGACCTCGCCGCCGCGCTTGACCAGCAGCTTGAAGTTGTCCTCGCCAGGCTCGCTCGCACCCTGAATCTCGACAGAGAGGTTGCTGCCGTCGCCTCCGTCCTTGGCCGCGATCGTCAACGCCGGCTTGTCCTCGCCCTCGGCTGCAGCCGGCAGCTCGGCGACCGGCGAGCCGGTGTTGGCGTTCGGGTCGGACCCGCCGACTCGGACGACGTAGGCGACGCCGCCACCGTTGAGGAAGTACCCGTACACGGCGTGCGCGAGGTAGTACCCGTCGACGAAGTCGCCGAAGGTCCCCTTGAACTGGGTCCAGTTCGTGACGAGCACCGGCTCGTTCAGTGGACCCGACTCGGAGAACCCGACGAACGCGGCGACTGCCGTGCCGACGGCCTCGATCGGCCGCGAGCCGGACGAGACCTCCTCCATGTACACACCGGGTGAGAGGTAACTGCTTGGCATCCTGTGTCTCCCGTATCTGCCGTCCGACGACTGTTGCCGCGCAGGTCGAGTTGATCGCGCGGGTTATCGCGAATCTCGCAGCCCGTAATCCCGGGCACAGCGAGTAGCAGGGTGGGGGGAAGGGCAGCGTGAACTGCACTTTGGGGCGACCAGCACTGCTCCTTCGGACGTGCGCGCGCCCTACTGCACACCCGGGGTGTCTCGGGAAGCTTCGCGACATGATTGCCGAGGTGGATGAGGCGCTTTGCCGTGCCCTCGCCCGGGTCCTGCCCAAGGGCACCGTCGTCCGCCTGGATCCGCCGAAGCCGACCTGGCAGACGGAGAAACCGTCCCAGGCGATCGATCTGTTCCTCTTCAACCTGGCGGGCGACGACCGGGGGGCGGCGTCCGGGTTCGAAGAGGTACGAGACGCCGATGGCCGGGTGCTTTCCCGGCAGGAGCCGCCGCGCCGGTACCGACTTTCCTATCTGGTCACCGCGCGTGCGCCGAAGATCGCCGAGGAGCACGAGCTGCTCGACACAGCGCTGCGGGCGCTCACCGACGGTGAGTCACTGCCCCAGTCCTGCCTGCCCGAAGCCCTGATCGAGACCGGGCTGCCGGTGATGGTCGATCTCGACCCGGCCGGTCCGGGCCATCTCTGGACCAGTCTCGGCATGCCCGCGCGGGCGGCGTTCGTGCTCTCCGTCAGCGCGCCGCACCGGCCGAAGCCGGACACCGAGCTCGCGCCGCCGGCCGAGCAGATGAAGCTGACCCACAACGACGAATTCGGCCGGCGCAACGGCCCGGGCGCGGCTGCGGCGGATTCCTCCCGGCCGAACGGGCCGGCGACCGAGAAGCGCTGGAAGCGCGTCCGTACCGAGGTCCAGCCGTGAACGAGCCGGAGCTCGCCTCAGGTGACTCCGGCGACTGGGTGGAGCAACTTCAAGCCCGGCTGCACGCGATCGGCGTGTACAGCGGTGCTCTGGACGGACATTTCGGCGCGGTCACCGCGGCAGCGGTCAACGCGCTGCAGACCGACTCCGGCCTGGCGGCCGACGGGCACGTCGGTCCGCAGACCTGGGCGGCGATCGCCGCCGCGGAGGTAGCTGCCGGTCTGCACCCGCACGCGGCCGGTGCCGCCGACGGCCATCCCGCGGTCGGAGCGCTGTCGGAAGATCTGCAATGGCGCTGGGACGGCGAGCGCTGGCAGCCGGAACAGCAGCACGCCACCGCCGTGGCCGTCAACGAGGCGAAGTCGGGTGGCCACCCGTCCGGTGACGGGCAATGGCTGTGGGACGGCACGAAGTGGGAGCCGGTTACATGACCAGACGATCGAGGAGAGCGTAATGAGCACTCTGAGTGGGGACGAACCCGAGCTGCAGCTCGGCGACAGCGGCGAGCACGTCACGCAACTGCAGGACCGACTGCGCGGACTCGGCCTGCTGGATGCGCAGCCGCACGGCAGCTTCGACGGTACGACCGAGTCCGCGGTGCAACGGTTCCAGAGCGACCGCGGCCTCACCGTCGACGGATCGGTCGGCCCGCAGACCTGGGCCGAACTGGATGAGCACATGCTCAACCAGGGGCTGCAGTACAACCACTACGCCGGCGCGGGACAGCAACATTGGGACCTCGAGGCCGCCAACCCCGGGCACGAATTGGCCGCGCACGAGGCCGGCCACGTGCAGCAGCAGGCAGCGGGGCGGGTCGAGCACGATGCGGGCGCTGCCGCGCACCAGCCCGAGCCCAACGACTCCTACACACCCTCGCAATCGTCCTCGGAGTAGGACACTGTCCAGGTGGTCTCAGAACTGAGCGGTGACGAGCCCGATCTGCAGGTCGGCGACTCCGGTGAGGGCGTCATGCTGCTCCAGGTCCGGCTATACGGGCTGGGCATGTTGCAGAGCGTGCCGGACGGCACGTTCAACATGGAGACCGAGAACGCGGTCCGCGAACTCCAATCGGCGCGCGGCCTGGACAACAGTGGCGAGGTCAACTGGGACACCTGGGAAGCGATCGTCTACCTCGAGCAGCAGTACGGGATCCAGTACCAGTATCAGTCGCCCTACGACGCGCTGAGCCAGATCTGGTACGACCGGGAGCACCCGAACGAGGGCGGCGAATACGGCCGCGCGGGCCAGGCGGGCTACGGCGAGCAGTCCGGCCAGTACGGCCAGGGAGGCTACGCCTCGCAGGATGACCCGAACGCGCCGCAGGGTTACGCCGGGCAGCTGTCCGAGGACGGGCAGTGGCGCTGGGATGGCGCGGACTGGCAGCCCGCGCACGCGGGCGGCGACGCCTACGCCTCGTCCGGCGGCTCCGGGCAGCACAGCTCTCACGTCGGGCAGCTGTCCGAGGACGGGCAGTGGCGCTGGGACGGCGCCGACTGGCAGGCGGCATCGGCCGGCGGCTCGGGGGGCGCGGGGGGCTCGGACTACGTCGGGCAGCTGTCCGAGGACGGGAACTGGCGCTGGGACGGCACCCAGTGGGGCGCCGCCTGAGGCGGAGGGGCGAGCACCCGTGCGCGCGGGCCGGCCTGCTCAGGCCA
>JAVHVB010000340.1:0-3965 GCA_032160775.1 Pseudonocardiales bacterium
CTCGCCTGGAACCACGGATGCTGGTCGGAGGTGTGGTTCATGACGAAGTCGACGATGACCCGGATGCCGCGGTCGTGCGCGGCATCGAGGAAGGACTTGAAGTCGTCGATCGTGCCGAACTCCGGAAGCACGCCGTTGTAGTCGCTGACGTCGTAGCCGCCGTCGCGCAGCGGCGAGCTGTAGAACGGCGGCAGCCAGAGGCAGTCGACGCCGAGCCACTGGAGGTAATCCAGCTTGTCCTGCAGCCCGCGCAGATCGCCGGTGCCGTCACCGTTCGAGTCGTAGAAACCGCGGACGAGGACCTCGTAGAAGACCGCGCGCTTGAACCAGTCGGGCTCGTGTGCGTCACCAGTCGTCGGGCCGAACACTCCGGACGTAGTGGTCACGCCTTCCTTCCTAGCAGCTAAGCGGCTCGGCTCGGTACGCCTCCTAGAGACCGTGCTACCCCGATGCGCCCGGAGTTATGCGTGGTGACCGCGCCAGGTTCCGTGGTCGGAACCGCACAAGGCCGGTGAGTGGTACGTGCCGTGCATTCGCGTGCCGCCCGCGGTGATGGTGCCGGCAAAGCTGATGGTGCGGCTGCCGTTGTGCACCTGACCGAACGAGATCGACGAGCCGCTGATGGTGCCGTTGATCGAGCCCTGGGTGATGCAACCGGGGTTGATGGTGATCGTTCCTGTGACGTGCGATCCGTTCTGGTGGAAATGCGCCGTCCAGTGGCCCGCGGTGTTGTTGAACCTGGTGCTCGAATACGTGCCGTGCCAGGTGCCGGCGATCGAGGGCACGGTGCGCGCCGCGCTGCTCGGGCTGCCGGTCAGTGTCAGCGCGGCGACGAGCGCGGTGACGGCGGTGGCGATTCCGTATCGCTTCATGATGTGGACCCCCGTGAGATGACGATGACGATGTGCTCATCGTCGACCACCTTCGGCCCGCGGTCCACCGGGCAGGCACCCGGCCGGCGCGGATGCCAGCACCCCGGACTCAGCGATTCCTCGGCACCGAGGCGCTGATCCGCGCGGCCCGGGCCGGCTTGACGCGGCCGTTGTCCAGATACCAGCGTGCCGAGTCCGCCAACGCGTCGCGGGCCGAGCGGGAGGTGTAGCCCAGTTCGGTCCGGGCGCGGGTGTCGTCGAAGGCCATTCGGGTGGTGGACATCCGAACGGCCTCCAGGGGGACGTGCGGCGGTTTGCGCAACAGGCGTCCCTCGACGAGTTCCGAGACGTGCGCTGCGGCGAACGCCAAGGCGTGCGGCACGCGCAGCCGGGGAACGGGCAGCCCGGTGAGCTCGGCAAGTTCACGCAGGACGCCGGCGAGCGAGAGGTTCTCGCCGCCGACGATGTAGCTGCGCCCCTGCGTGCCCTTGTCGGCGGCGTGCAGGTGCCCGCGGGCGACGTCGTCGACATGCACCACGTTGAGTTCGGTGTCGACGAAGCCGGGCATCCGGCCGTTGAGGAAGTCCAGGACGATCCGGCCGGTGGGCGTGGGAGCGCGATCGCCGGGGCCGATCGGCGTCGTGGGCTGCACCAGGCAGATGGGCTGGCCCTCGGCGGCGGCCCGCAGCACCTCGTGCTCCGCGACGTACTTCGACCGTTTGTAGGAGCCGAACAGGTGGCCGACGTCTGGGTAGTCACGCTCCTGCGCGGGCCGGCCGGCGTCGAGACCGAGGGTGCCGACCGTGCTGGTGTACACGACCCGCTCGACGTCCGTGTCGCGCGCCGCGGCGAGCACGTTGCGGGTGCCGTCGACGTTCACCGCGTAGAAGGTCTTCGGGTCGGGCGCCCAGAACCGGTACAGAGCGGCGACGTGGAACACCGTTCGGCAGCCCTCCACCGCGGCGCGGACCTCCTGCGGGTCGCGCAGGTCGGCGACGCGGCGCTCGACCGGCAGCCCGTCGAGCCCGCTCTCGTCCACGCCCGGCTGCACGAGCGCGACGACGGTGCGGCCCTCGCCGACCAGCGCCCGCACGATCGCCGACCCGATGAACCCGGTCGCGCCGGTCACCAGCACGCCGTCGTTCATGGGCGCAGGCGGCGCATCGAGCCCTTGGCCAGCGTCTTGCCGAATTCGACGATCAGCCCGGAGCCGCTCGCCGCACTTGTCAGCACGTCGTCGAGGGCCGACACGAAGTAGTCGACCTCCTCCTCACCGGCGATCAGCGGCGGCAGCAACTTGACGACGTTGACGTTGTCCGCGGCGACCTGCGTGAGGATGCGATGCCGGTGGAACAGCGGCACGACGACGAGCTGGGAGAAGAACGCGGTGCGGATCGCCTCGAGCGCGTGCCAGCGCATCCGCAGCGCGCGCGAGGTCGGTGGGCCGAAAACCAGGCCGATCATCAGCCCCTTGCCGCGCACTTCGTGCAGGAACTCGTGCCGCTCGACGAGTGGCGCGAGCGACTTCATGAACAGTTCGCCGGTGCGCCGGGCGCGGTCGACGATGTCCTCCTCATCGATGGCGTGCAACGTCGCCAAGCCGGCCACCATCGCGAGGTGGTTGGTGCTGAAGGTCGACGAGTGGACCACCGCGCGCTCCATCGAGCTGAACACGCTGTCGGACACTTTGGCCGAGCACATCATCGCGCCGACCGGGATGTACCCGCCGGACAGCGCCTTCGAGACGGTGATGATGTCCGGCTGGATGCCCCAGTGCTCGTGGCAGAAGAACCGCCCGGTGCGGCCCAGACCGGTCTGGATCTCGTCGATCACGAGCAGCGTCTTGTACTTGCGGCAGAGCTCCTCGGCGGCCGGCCAGAACTCGTCCGGCGCCAGGTTGACGCCCTTGCCCTGGATCGGCTCGAGCACGAGCGCCGCGACGTTCTTCTTGCGCAGCTGTTTGTGCAGTGCGTCGATGTCGCCGTAGGGGACGGGATCCGCGCCGGGCAGCAGGTCACCGAACCCCTTGCGGAACTCGGCGCCGCCGTTGAGCGACAGTGCGCCGGTCGTCAGCCCGTGGAAGGCGTGGTCGCCGTAGAGGATGCGGTGCCGGCCGGTCGCGCAGCGCGCGAACTTGATCGCGCTCTCGATCGCCTCGGCGCCGGAGTTGGTGAAGAACACCCGCTCGATGCCCGGGTGCGCCCGGGCGACGAGGGCCTCGGCGAGCACGCCGGGCAGCAGCGCGCAGTCGAGCTGAACCAGGTTGGGCAGGTTCGCGTCGAGAGCCTGATGCAGCGCGTCCATGACTGTCGGGTGACTGCGGCCGAGCGCGTAGACGCCGTAGCCGGAGAGGAGGTCCAGGTAGCGGCGCTCGTCCGCGTCGTAGAGGTAGCAGCCCTCGCCGCGGACGTAGAAGCGGTCGAAGCCGATGGTCTCGAGGACGTGGGGGAGCTGCGGGCTCAGGTACTGCGCGTGCAGCCGGACGTTCTCGCCCTGCCGCTGCGCCAGGCTGTCGGAGAGCGCGCCACCCAACCGCCCAAACACATCGCTATTGGCGTCCCGCCCGGCTATGTGACCCCGGGACGCCAAAAGCGGGTGGGGTCAGTGGTGGCGGACCTCGAAGATGTGCGCCGGGCGGCCGAGCGGGTCGAGCCGGACGTAGTTGTGCTCGACCCAGTCGTAGCTGTCCCCGGTGAGCAGATCGTGCACCTTGACGCCGGTGTCCCATTCGACGCCGAGCGCGGCGAGGTCCAGCGACACGGTCGCCTCGCGCCACTCGTGCGGGTTCACCGAGCAGACCACGAGGATCGTGTCGCCGCTGGCCTCGTCTCGCTTGCTGAAGACGACGATGTCCGGGTTGTCGACCTGGTGGATGTGGACGTTGCGCAGCTGCTGAAGCGCCGGGTGCTCGCGGCGGAGCTTGTTCAGCCTGCCCAGCAGCGGAGCCAGCGACCGGCCGTCGGCGATGGCGCCGGCGAAGTCGCGTGGCCGCAGCTGGTACTTCTCCGAGTCCAGGTACTCCTCGCTGCCCGGCCGGACGGGCAGGTGCTCGTACAACTCGAACCCGGAGTAGACGCCCCACGTCGGTGAGAG
>JAVHVB010000341.1:0-7633 GCA_032160775.1 Pseudonocardiales bacterium
TGCTGCGGGTGCACGGCAACAGCCCGGTCGAGCGGGACGCGCTGGCCCGCCGCCGGAAGCTGGACCGGTTCGCGGCCGCTCTCGTCAAGGACGCGATCGACGCCGGCGATCTGCGCCCGGACGTCGACGCGGCGGTCAATTCGCGGCTGCTCTTCGGCATGGTCAACTCGCTCGTCGAGTGGCTCCGGCCGACGAGCACGCACACCGCGTCCGACCTCGCCGATGCGGTGGCGCGAGCCGCGTTCGACGGCCTGCGCTCGCGTTGATCAGCTGAGCCGGCGCGAGACGCATCGCCGGCCGGGATCACGTCGATGCTGCGCTGCCGCAGCCTCCGTCATCCCTGCTCGGTCGGGCGGTCGTCGACGATGCGGCGCATCTTGCCCACGGACCGTTCGACCCCGTCCGGCGGCAGCACCTGCACCGTGACGCTCACCCCGATGATGTTCTTCACCAGCGTTGCGAGCTCGGCGCCCGCTGCCGCACCGGCACTCTCGGTCACGTCGGCCCGCCGCTCGACGCGGACCGCGAGTTCGTCCAGCCGGTTGGGCCGGGTGAGCACGCACTGGAAGTGCGGCGACAGTGCCGGGACCCGCAGGATCAGTTCCTCGATCTGGGTCGGGAACAGGTTCACGCCGCGGACGATCAGCATGTCGTCGGACCGTCCGGTGATCTTGGCCATCCGGCGCATGGTGCGAGCGGTGCCCGGCAGCAGCCGGGTGAGATCCCGGGTGCGGTAGCGGATCACCGGCATCGCCTGCTTGGTCAGCGAGGTGAACACGAGTTCGCCGATCGACCCGTCGGGCAGCACGTCCCCGGTCAGCGGGTCGACGATCTCGGGGTAGAAGTGGTCCTCCCAGATGTGCAGCCCGTCCTTGGTCTCGACGCACTCCTGCGCGACGCCTGGTCCCATCACCTCCGACAATCCGTAGATGTCGACGGCATGCATGTCGAGGCGCTGCTCCAGCTCGAGACGCATGTCGTTCGTCCACGGCTCGGCGCCGAAGATGCCGACCGCCAGCGACGTCGCGCGCGGGTCGATCCCCTGACGCTCCATCTCGTCGACGATCGCGAGCATGTAGGACGGCGTCACCATGATCAGGTCCGGTTCGAAGTCGCGGATGAGCGTGACCTGCCGCTCGGTCATCCCGCCGGACACCGGGATCACCGTGCAGCCCAGCGCCTCCGCGCCGTAGTGGGCGCCGAGCCCGCCGGTGAACAGCCCGTAACCGTATGCGATGTGCACCTTGTCGCCGGGCCGGCCGCCGGCGGCGCGGATCGAGCGGGCCATGAGCGAGGCCCAGGTGCGGACGTCCTCGGCCGTGTAGCCGACGACGGTCGGCCGGCCGGTCGTCCCGGAGGATGCATGCACCCGCGCCACCTGGTCCTGCGGCACGGCGAACATCCCGAACGGGTAGTTGTCGCGCAGATCGGACTTGCCGGTGAACGGCAGCCGCGCCACGTCGGCGAGCGATCGGATGTCCGACGGATGGACGCCGCGGGCGTCGAACGCAGCGCGGTAGTGCGGCACGTTGTCGTACGCGTGCCGCACCGACGATCGGAGTCGACGCAGCTGAAGCTCACGGAGCTCGTCGACGGACGCGCGCTCGATCGGCTCCAGATCCTCCGGCCGGGGGGTGCGGTCGCGCATGCCGCCCATCCTGCCCCTGTCGGGTTACTGTCTGGGCATGGCCGACCGCCGCCACCTGCCCTCGCCGGTGAGCCTCATCCGGCGGCGGCCGCGTCGCAGGCGGCCGACGGCGGAGCAGGCCGAAGCGCCGGTCGAAGCAACTGCGCGCAGCGGGCTCGTCGACGCCGCCGTGTACTCCGACGGCTGCCGGCAGTGTTCGCCGAAGTCGCTCGCCGAGACCTTCGCCGAACTGCGCGAGCGGCCGGGCGGGATGGCCTGGATCGGCCTCTACCGCCCGGACGCGAACGAGCTCGGGACGCTCGCCGCCGAATTCGATCTGCACCCGCTCGCGGTCGAGGACGCGATCACCGCGCACCAGCGGCCGAAGCTGGAGCGGTACGGCGCGACGCTGTTCGTCGTGCTCCGCGCCGCCCGCTACCTGGACGACGTCGAGGAGGTCGAGTTCGGCGAACTGCACATGTTCATCGGACCGGACTTCGTGGTCACCGTGCGGCACGCCGAGTCGCCGGACCTCGCCGTCGTGCGCCGGCGGCTGGAGAACGACCCAGCGCTGCTCGCGCACGGCACCGAGGCCGTCCTGTACGCGATCCTCGACGCGGTCGTCGACGGTTACAGCCCAGTGGTGGCAGGTCTCGAGAACGACGTGGACGAGATCGAGACGCAGGTCTTCGAGGGCGACCCCGCCGTGTCCCGGCGCATCTACATGCTCAACCGGGAGGTCATCGACTTCCAGCGGGCCGCGACCCCGCTGATGTCGATGCTGGCGTCGCTCGAGGCGGGCTTCGACAAGTACGCAGTGGACGAGGAGTTGCGCCGCTCGCTGCGCGACGTCGCCGACCACGTCACCTACGTCATCGAGCGGGTCGAGAGCATGCGGGTGCTGCTGCGCGACATCCTGCAAGTCAACTCGATCCTCGTCGCGCAGCAGCAGAACGAGGAGATGACCGCGCTCAGCCGCACGAGCAACGCCCAGAACGACGAGGTGAAGAAGATCTCGGCGTGGGCCGCGATCGGGTTCGCCCCGACCACGATCGCGTCGATCTACGGGATGAACTTCCAGCACATGCCCGAGTTGAGCTGGTATCTCGGCTACCCCTTCGCCATCGTCCTCATGGTCGTCATCGGCGTCGGGCTGTACGCGGCGTTCAAGCGCAGAGGGTGGCTCTGACCAGCTAATTGGCAGCCTGCCAACAACGGTGCTACGGTCGGCGGGTGCGGACGGAGCCACCGATCGTCCTCGACGGCGTAGGCGGGTTCCTCGCCGGCCCGGCGAACGTGATCATGCAGCTCGCCCTCGCGCCGGTCGGCTACGGCGTCATCGAGAGCAAGGTCGAGACCGGTCAGGTCACCCGGCACCCGATCAAGCGGTTCCGGACCACGTTCACCTACATCTCGGTCGCCATGTGGGGCAACGAGCAGGACCGCGCCCGCTACCGAGAGGCCGTCAACGGATCGCACCGGCTCGTCCGGTCCGACGCGACCAGCCCGGTCAAGTACAACGCCTTCGACCCGCAGCTCCAGCTGTGGGTCGCCGCATGCCTTTACTACGGCACGGTCGACGTCGCCGAGAAGCTGCACGGCCCGATCGCCGAGGAGCAGGCCGACGAGTTGTACGAGTACGCGGCCAGGTACGGCACGACACTGCAGGTCCCACAGGACATGTGGCCGGCCGACCGGGCGGCGTTCGCGAAGTACTGGGACGAAGTCGTTGCCGACATCACGATCGACGAGCCCGTCCGCGAGTACCTGCGCATGCTCACCACCCGGGAGAACATGCCGCTGCCGCTGCGCGGGAGCACCCGGTTCAACCAGTGGATCACCACCGGCTTCCTGCCGCCGCGGTTCCGCGAGCAGATGGGCTTCGGCTGGACCGCCGCGGACGAGGCCCGGTTCGACCGGGTGATGCGCCGAATCGGGGCGGTGCAACGCCGGCTGCCTGGCGTGCTGCGCCGCTTTCCGTTCAATTGGTTCCTCTGGGACCTGCGGCTGCGGATCCGCTTCGACCGACGCCTCGTCTGAGCGACGCCCGCCCGCGGGCCGCTACCGTGCCAGCAGCGGCCCTCCGAGGAGTAACAACGTGATCATCGACTACCTGCTGTCCAAGGACGGCCTGCGACTGGACCAGGTGGACGTCTCGCTGCACGGCGTCCGGCTCGGCCGCGCCTCGCGCGGGTTCGTCGCGCAGACCGCCGACGAGATCTCCGGAACGCTGCGGGTGACCCTCGCCGATCTGTCTGCGGCGATCGCCCGTCCGGAGATCATCGACCAAATGCTCGTCGGTGTCCCCGGCATCGCCCGGCCGGAGCTGAGCTTCGTCAACGGTGCCCCAGATGCCGATGGTGGGGGTGGCGGGATCCGCATCGTCGGCAGCGTCGAGGCGCTTGGCCGGCGCATCCCGGTCACCGTCTCCACCCACATCCGGGTGGCCGCGGACCGGTTCATCGTCTCCCCCGTGCGGCTCGAGGGTCTGCCCCTGATCGGCGCGTTGCCGATCCAGCTACCGGATCTCGAGATCCCGGCGAACCTGCCGCTCGGCCTGCGCTTCACCAGCGTGACCACCGAGCCCGGCTACATCCTGCTGACCTTCTCAGGCACCGACGTGCGCTTCGTCGGGCCGGTCGAGCCGGACCCCGGAGACGCTGCCGGCGCCAGGCCGAAGGGCTGAGCGCCGCATCAGGGCAGCGCGCCAGGCGGTCCGGACGCCGCACACCCCCCACGCGCAGACGACGAGGATGGCCACAGCGACGATGCCGTCCAGCCACCAGTGATTCCCGGTGACCACCACGAACAGGATCGTGAGGACGGCGTGTACCGGGCCGAGCACCCGCCATCGGCTCGTGCTGATCCGCCACGTGTAGTACCCGACAATCACGGCCCACGCGACGTGTACCGACGGCATCGCCGACAGCTGATCGATGGGCAGGCCGTTGCTGTAGACCGACTCGCCGTACGCCAGCCCGGTGTCGACGTAACCGGGCAGCATCCGCGGCGGCGCGACCGGAAGCAGCTGGACCAGCAGGCAGCCGAGCGTCGTCCACGCCATGACCTGGCGCACCGGGCGGTAACGGTCGCGATGCCGGACGAACAGCCAGATCAGGAACGTCAGCATCATCGTCATGTGCATCGAGGCGTAGTACAGGTTCGCCGCATGGATCAGCGACGAGTTCCCCAGCACGGCCTGCTGCACGGACCGCTCCGACGGCAGCGGCAGGTACCGCTCGACGTCCTCGATCCAGTGCGCCCGCCGCAGCGCGCCATCAGTGCCGGTCACCGAGATCTCGCCGGCGAGCTGCCATAGGCCGTACAGCACCCCGATGACCGCCGTCTCGCGGGCGAATGCGCCGACCGCCCGCACGACGCGGCCGGCGGACGTCGCGGCGATCGTGCCGCCGACCATGAGCACCCCGGCGACCTCGAAGGAGTGCTGCCAGGTGAGGCCGACCGTCTGCACGCCCCGACTATGCCGGTCGGCACCGGCAGCCGCCACCCATGTCGGCGACCCACCTGACACGGCTCGCCGGCAATGGGAGCATGTGCGGGTGGCCGCCCCCGCCGATCCGAACCGGTCCGGCTTCTCCGCGTCCGGGCGCGATGCGGTGCGATTGCAGCAGCTCGCCCACGTCACCTCGGAGTTGGGCAGCGCCGAGACCATCAACGCGGTGATCGAGGCAGCGGTCAGCCACGCCGCCGAAGCCATCCAGGCCGCCGTGACCACTCTCATGCTGCTCGAGGGCGACGATCTGGTGCTCGCCGGCGGCGTCGGCTTGCGGCCCGGGGTGTCCGAGCGGTGGCACGCCTTCTCGGTCAACCACAGCAACCCGGCGAGCGACGCCGTCCGGCTGGGCAAGCCGGTGCTGCTGAGCGACCGGACGGAGATCGCGCAGCGCTACGGCGAGTTCGTGGACGACGTCCCCGAGGGCCGGTCGGTCGTCTGCCTGCCCCTCGGTGTCGGGCGGCCGGTGGGGGTGGCCGGCCTGACCTTCGACAACGCCTGGCTCCCCGGCCCGCGCGAACTCGACCTGCTGATGACCTTCGCCGAGGCGTGCGGGCAGGCGATCCGCCGCGTCCGCGCGGCAACCGAGGCCGCCGAGCGGGCCGACCAGCTCGCCTTCCTCGCCGACGCCTCGGCCGAGCTGGCCAGCAGCCTCGACTACCGGTCGACCCTGGCCAAGGTGGCCTCGCTGTGCGTGCCCGTGCTCGCCGACTGGTGCGCGGTGGACATGATGGAGCGCGACACGCTGACGACGCTGGCGGTCGCCCACAGCGACCCGGCCAAGGTCGCCTGGGCGTGGGAGCTGCAACGGCACTACCCGCCCGACCCGCACGCGCCGACCGGCGCCGCGAACGTCATCCGCACCGGCGCCAGCGAGATCTACGCGGAGATCTCGGACGAGATGCTGGTGGCGGGTGCGCGCGACGAGGAGCACCTGCGCCTGTCCCGCGAGCTGAACCTGCGCAGCGCCATCGTCGTCCCGCTCACGGTGCGTGACCGCACCCTCGGCGCGATCACGCTGATCCGCGCCGAGTCGGAGCGCCGGTACACCGCCGCCGATCTCGCCGTCGCCGAGGACCTCGGCCGGCGCGCGGCCATGGCGATCGACAACGCCGAGCTGCACAGCGTGACCCGCGACGTGGCCCGCCAGCTTCAGCGAGCGGTGCTGCCGGAGCGGCTGGACAACATTCCGGGTTGGACGGTGGCCGCCCACTACGAGCCGGGCGGCCGCGGCGAGATCGGCGGGGACTTCTACGACGCCGTCCCGCTGCCGGACGGCCGCCTCGCGGTCTTCGTGGGGGACGTGATGGGGCACGGCGTCCCGGCGGCCGCCGCGATGGCGCAGCTGCGCTCATCGGTGCGCGCGCTGCTCACCATCGACCCGGGTCCGGCGGCGGTGGTGGCGCAGCTGGACAGGATGTTCGAACTGCTGGCGATCCCGCAGCTGGTCAGTCTCGTCTACGCGCTGATCGACCGGGAACGCAGCCAGGTGACGCTGACCACGGCCGGCCACTACCCGCCGTACCTGATCCGCGGCGACGGCCACGTGGAGGTCGCCGCCGTGAAGCCACGCCGGCTGCTCGGCGCAGACCCGGACGAGACGACCGAGGCGCAGTTCCACTTCGGGGTCGGCGACACCCTGCTGATGGTCACCGACGGCCTGTTCGAACGCCGCGGCGAGCACGTCGACCGAGGCCTCGAGCGGGTGCGGACGGCGGCGACGGTGCTCGCCGCACCCAACCTCGCCGCCGGCCTCGACAGTCTCGTGGCCGAGGTGCACGACGGGGAAGGCGAGGACGATGTGACGGCGCTCGCGGTACGCAACTCCTGATCATCGGCGCGATATGCAAAGGTATTGCCCGTGACCGAGCTGACCGTGGAGATCGACGACGACGGGGACCGGTCGGTCGTCGGTCTGGCCGGCGAGCTCGACATCGACAGCGTCGACGAGGTGCGCGCGGCCGTGCAGGACCGGTTTGCCGCCGGTGGGTTGCGGGCGCTCGTGGTGAATCTGGCCGAACTGACCTTCATCGATTCGAGCGGGCTCGGCCTGCTGATCGAGCTGCGCCGGCTCGCACTGTCCGAGGACGTCGCCTTCGAGCTGGTCGACGTTCCGTCCGGCCCGGCCAGGGTGATCGCGATCGCCGGGCTGACCGAGACGTTCGGCCTTCCCGCGCCCGAGGGGCCGACCCCCGGTTCGTAGGATCGTCGCATGACAAGTGGAGTGAAAGCTCACCTCCGCTTCGCGGTCCAAGTGATCGGCGGAGGGTAGTCGGCATGACAAAGCGGGCCGGGATCGTCGTCACCGGCACCGAAGTGCTCACCGGCCGGGTCAGCGACCGGAACGGGCCGTGGCTGGCCGAGCAGCTGCGCGAGATCGGCGTCGACATCGCGCACGTCGTCGTCGTCGGCGACCGGCCCACCGACCTGCGGCACACGTTGGAGTTTCTCACCCATCTCGGTCTCGACCTCGTGTTGACCTCGGGCGGCCT
>JAVHVB010000342.1:0-2932 GCA_032160775.1 Pseudonocardiales bacterium
GGAACACATAGGTGTTGTTGACGTCGCCGCCGGCGGCGACGAAGTTCGGGTCGTAGGCGACCGAGTCCAACAGGAACACCGGGTGGTAGTCCTGCTGCTCCATCGCCGCCTTGAGCTTCTGCGCGTACTGGTAGGCGCCGACGTACTGCACGTACTTGATGCCGTCGCTCTTGAGCTGGGTCGCGTAGCCGTTGTAGTTCGGCACGGACGTGACGTCGATCGCGATCTTGTCCTTGAAGTTGTACCCGAGCTTCGTCTCGCCGGCGATGAAGCTGTCGGCGTTGAGGCTGGAGGCGCCGGCGTTGAGGTAGACGAATCCGGCGTTCTTGTACGCGTCACCGAACTTCGACTTGAAGTACAGGAACGGCGCGGTGGGGATCTCGTTGGTCGCCAGCGAGTAGGCGCCATAGGTCACCGGCGACTTCTGCCGGGCGGTCTCCGTGGACGCTGCCCGGATGTCCGGGATGCCGCAGTTCGCGACCGTGTCCGCGCCACCGGCGTCGAATGCGCCCATCGAGCCGACCATGGCGAAGGCCGAGCCGCACGCCGTCTGGCTGGCCTGCTGGTCACCGCTCTCGGACGTGCCGCTGTCCAGTGCGGTGAGCTTGAGCTTGCGGCCGCAGATACTCGACGTCGAGTTGAAATAGGCGACGTAGGCGGTGACCGCGGCCTGTGCCGACTTGAACAGGTTCGGCACCGGACCGCTCAGGTCGGCGACGTTCGCGATGGTGATCGTGTCGTTGGTGATGCCGGTCGTGTTCTTGAACCCGGCGCAGCTGCCTACCGTGATGCCGCCGGTGCCGTTCCCGGTGCCGTTCCCATTTCCATTGCCGTTGCCATTGCCGGTCCCGTTGCCCGTCCCGTTTCCGTTTCCGTTACCGGTCCCGTTTCCGTTGCCGTTGCCGCTGCCGGGCGGGAGCACGCCACCGCCGGAGCTGCCGGGCGGGAGCACGCCACCGCTGGTCTGGCCGGGCACCGGCTCGCCGTTCGAGTTCGTGGCGATCGGCTGGCCGCTCCCGTTCACCGGGGCGACGCCGCCCGCGGCGCCGACGAAGTCTGCCGGGTCCACCTGGGACCCGCAGGCCGCCAGCAGAAGACAGGCCGCGACGACTCCGACGCCACGCCAGCGTCGGTCACGAGCGATCACGGTTGGCCTCCTTGGCGATCACGAGAGGGTGAACACGTCCGTGCAGGCAAACGTCCGACCGGGATCCCGATCCGCGAAGTAGCTTCCCAGTTGCGCGTCCAGCTCGCCCAGTGCCCACGGACGACCGGCAGCCGGGACGTCGAAGCGCTGCTCCACGGTGGGTGCGGCCAACAGCGCGACCATGCCGCCGTAGACGACGAAGACCTGGCCGGAGATCGCGTCGGCGGCGGGCGCGGCGAGATACGCGACGAGTGGCGCGACGTGCTCGACCGAGAGCGGGTCGAGTCCGCCGGCAGGTGCATCCTCGCCGAACACCCCGACCGTCATCGCGGTGCGGGCCCGCGGGCAGATGGCGTTCGCCCGCACCCCGAGCTTCGCGAGCGAACGCGCGGTGGACAGCGTGAACGCCGTGATGCCGGCCTTGGCGGCGCTGTAGTTCGGCTGCCCCTCCGACCCGGTGAGGCCGGCTTCGGAGGAGGTGTTGATGACGCGTGCGTACACCGGCTGGCCGGATGCCTTGTACTGCTGGCGCCAGAAGGAGGCCGCGTTGCGGGTGAGCAGGAAATGCCCCCGAAGATGGATGCGGATGACCGTGTCCCACTCGTCGTCGGTCATGTTGAACAGCATCCGGTCGCGGGTCACCCCGGCGTTGTTGACGACGATGTGCAACCCGCCGAAATGCTCGGTGGCGGCGGCGACCAGCGCGTCGGCCGTGTCCCGCTCGCCGATGTCGCCGCCGACGAACAGCGCCTTGCTGCCGAGCGCCTCGATCTCGTCGACGACGTCGCCGGGTTCGAGATCGTTGACAACGACGTCGGCCCCGGCCGCGGCCAGCGCCAGCGCCTCGGCGCGGCCGAGGCCGGCCGCAGCGCCGGTGACGACTGCGACCTTGCCGGCGAGACCGAGGGAGTCCGTCACGGACGCAGCTCCAGCGCGTTCTTGGGACAGCGCTCGACGGCTTTCCGCACCCTGGGCAGCAAGTCGTCGGACGGGTTGGGCACCTTGATCAGGAGGTTCTCGTCGTCGTCGAGTTCGAAGACGTCGGGGGCGAGGCCGCAGCACACCGCATTGGCCTCGCACAGATCGCGGTCGACAGTGACTTCCATCCGTCCTCCGTCCGGTGCCGGCGTGTTCTCACACCGTCCCTACAAGCCAACGAGCGAGAGTGGTCCCGGTCACGGCCGCCTACGCCCGCGGCTCATACTAGAACCCGTTCTATCTTCAGACAACGGTTTGCCGACGGTCGGGGGATTTTCGCCCGGCAATTCCACTTGCAGGTGTCACTCGACGCCCTTGGCCGGGACGGCTAGGGTAACTAGAACACGTTGCACTTCGTGGTTTCCCTGCAGCCAGAGGGGTGTCGATGGAGCTCACCTACTCCGATGAGCACGAGCGCCTGCGCGGCGAACTGCGCAGCTATTTCGCGACGCTGATGACGCCCGAACGCCGGGCCGCGCTCCAGGGCGACGGCGAATACGGCGACGGGAGCGTGTACACCGAGATCGTCCGGCAGATGGGGAGCGACGGCTGGCTGACCCTCGGCTGGCCGGTGGAGCACGGCGGGCGCGGCGGTTCAGCGCTGGACCAGCTCATCTTCACCGACGAGGCGGCGGTGGCCGGCGCGCCGGTGCCTTTCCTGACCATCAACACCGTCGGCCCGACGATCATGCGGCACGGCAGCGAGGAGCAGAAGCGCTTTTTCCTGCCCAAGATCCTGCAAGGCGAGATCCACTTCTGCATCGGCTACACCGAGCCGAACGCCGGCACCGACCTGGCGTCGCTGAA
>JAVHVB010000343.1:0-10875 GCA_032160775.1 Pseudonocardiales bacterium
CCCGCATGACCTTGGGCCAGGTCAAAATCAAGCAGGTGAAGGCGAGCACGGTCTCGGTGGTCGGCTACGCCCCGTACACCAACACCAGCGCTTGCCTCTACGACTCCGGGGCGCCGTACTTCACCACACCGTCGGCAGGCCAGCCGCTGCTCGTGTCAGTGGAAAGCGATGGGCCGAACTGTCCGCACACCACAGCGGAAACGACGTCCCGCGTCGACATCCTCGTGGCGTGGATCCGTTCCGTGGTCACCGATCTTCCGGCCTAGGCGGGTAACCGCCGAGGCCGGGCCGCGTCGTCGAGCCCTGCGACTGTGGCCGTTCCTCGTGCCGTATGCGACCGTGATGGCGTGCTGACCAGGGACCCATGGGGATTGAACGAGCGCGCGTTCGCCTGGTACTACCCCCGGCTGATGGGGATGTCCGAACGCGCAGGCGGCGCCGCGTTGCGCGCGCGAGCGGTCGGTGCGGCGCTGGGCCGCACGCTGGAGATCGGTGCCGGCAATGGTTACAACCTGCCGCACTACACCTCCGCGGTCACCGAGCTGGTCGTGACCGAGCCCAGCCCGCACATGGTGGAGCACCTGCGCGCGCGCCTGGCCGGCAACGCGCCGCCGGTCGGGTCGTGGGAACTTGTGCAGACCGGTGCGGAGCAACTGCCCTTCGCGGACGCGAGCTTCGACACGGTCACCGCTGGGTACGTGCACTGCACCATCCCGCACCCCGAGCGGGCAATCGCCGAGATCACCCGGGTGCTCAAGCCCGGCGGCCGCTATCTGTTCATCGAGCACGTCCGCGCACGCGCCGGGTCGCTGCTGGCCCGGGCGCAGGACGTCGTGGAGCCGCTGCACGTCTACGTGGCGGCCGGCTGCCACCCGAACCGCCGCACCGAACAGTTGCTGCGTGAATCCGCCCTCGACGTCGAGTGGCTCGACCACACCAGTCTGCCGATGTCGATCCCGTCCGTGCGGCCCGTCATCCTCGGTGCCGCGCGCAGGTCGGCCCGCTGAGCCGACCGGCGAGCGGCCTTCTTCAATCCGGTTCGACGCAGTCCGGGCGCGTACCGTCGGTCCATGTGGTTCGGGGTACTCGGACCGCTCGAGGTTCACGACCCCCACGGAGACACCGTCCGGATCGCCGGACCGGCGCGGCGGCAGCTCTTGGCAGCGCTGTTGTGCCGCGCCGGACGCACGGTTCCCGCGCATGTGCTCATCGAGGATCTCTGGGGCGGATCGCCGCCGCGCACCGCGGCGAAGACGCTGCAGAGTCACATCGTCCGGCTGCGTGAGGACCTCGCCCATGTCGCGCCGTCGCTGCTGCTGACAGATCCGGCGGGATACCGCCTCGCCGTCGGCACCCAGGAGTTGGATGCGGCCGTGTTCGAGTGCGCGCTCGAGGACGCGCTCCATGCCGACGAGGCGGTAGACGCGGAGACGTCCATCCGCCTTCTCGACCACGCTTTGGCTCGGTGGCGTGGTGAGCCGTACCAGGACTTCGTCGACGGCGCTTTCGCCATCGCCGAGCGTGTCCGGCTGACCGAACTCCGGTCGCACGCTCGTGAACTGCGAACTGACCTCGCGTTGGGCCTCGGCCGGACGAGCGAGCTCGTGCCCGAGCTGGAGGCTCGCGTCGCCGCGGAGCCCTATCGTGAACGCGGCTGGCACCAGCTGGCCGTCGCGTTGTACCGGGCGGGCCGGCAGTCGGACGCTCTCGCTGCTCTTCGCAGGGTGTCCAGGTTGCTGGCGGACGAACTCGGCGTCGATCCCAGTCCGGACCTCCGCCAGCTCGAAGCGCGCATCCTCAGTCATGACAGCGCATTGGCCGTACCTGATCGGGCACGGCAGCGAATCACGCCCGCGTTCGACGGGACGACGACGTGTCCCTACCGGGGGCTGGACGGGTACGGCGAGCGCGACGCAGCGGTGTTCGTCGGACGGGAGCGACTGACCGCCGCGATCGCCGCCGGGTTCGGGGAGCGCGCCGTCGTACTGCTCACCGGCGCAAGTGGCAGCGGCAAGTCCTCCCTCGTCCGGGCGGGGGTGCTTCCCACGCTGCGCAGCGGGGCGTTGCCCGGCAGCGCCAGCTGGCGCGTGGAGGAGCGCACGCCAAGTGCGTGGCGCGAGGTGTCGGACGCGACGGACCTGCTCGTCCTCGACCAGGCGGAGGAGCTGTTCAGCGTGGTGTCCGAGAACGAGCGCGGCACGGTCGTCGCCTCGATCGCCGACCACGTCGGCAGCGGTGGCCGGCTACTGATCGTCGTGCGCGGTGACTTCTTCCATCGGCTCGCCGAGGCTCCGCCACTGGATCGGTGGGCGGAGCACTCGACAATCCTCGTCGGCCCGATGCGCGACGACGAGATTCGTCGCACCATCGTCGAACCCGCCACGTCCAGCGGGCTGGTCGTCGATGACGCGCTCACCGAGGCCGTCCTCGACGAGATCAGAGGACAACCCGAGGCGCTGCCGATGCTGTCGGCGGCGATGGTCGCGACCTGGAACAACCGCGACGGCAATCGACTCGGTCTCGACGGCTATCGCGCCGGCGGGGGAGTCGCCGGCGCGATCGAAGCGAGCGCAGATCGCGTCTACCAATCCCTCGATCGTGGTTTGCAGGACCAGGCACGCCAGTTGCTGGTCCGCCTCGCGCAACGCGACGGGGGGAGCTGGGTGCGCCGGCCGATGTCGCTCGCCGAAGCCTCGACCTACGCCGATGCCGGCGTGCTCCGCGCGCTCGTTGATGGGCGGCTGGTGTCGGCCGGCACGACCCGCGTGCAACTGACCCACGAATCGCTGCTGGATCGCTGGCCGAAGCTGCGGGACTGGCTCGACGATCGCGCGGTTGCGGCCGAGTTGCTCGATCACGTCCGCGGGGCGGCGCAGGCGTGGCAGTCCGAGGGTCGCCGGGCCGGCGACCTGTATCGGGGCGTTCGCCTGCAGGCCGCGCGGGAATGGCAGGCCCAGCACCCGATCGAGCTCACGCCGCTCGAGGACGAATTCCTGACAGCGTCCGAGGACGCGACCGATCGCGAACTGACCGAGGTCACCGCGCGCGCCGAGCGCGAGGCGACCGGCCGGCGTCGGCTGCGACGTGCGGCGTGGGCCCTGGCCGCGCTGCTGGTCCTCGCGCTGACCGGCGCGGCCATTGCCGTCGTCGAAGGCAATGCGGCCCGTGACGAGCGACGAGCCGCGGATCGTTCCGCACTCGACGCCGATTCCCGCAAACTCGCCGCGCAGTCCCTGTCCGCTCCTGACCTGCGCACGTCGCTGTTGCTGTCGACTGCGGCCTACCGCCTGCAGGATTCCGCGGACAGCCGGTCGGCCCTGCTCGCCGGGCTCGAACGGAGCGGCGTCGCCCTATGGCGGCTGCCGACCGACAACCGAGTGCAGTGGCTGGGTGTGAGCGCCGACGGCGGGCGGCTGTGGATCGCCGACAACAAGCAGACCGTGACGCGCTTCGACGCGACGACGCACCGGCAGGTAAGCACCTTCCCGTTGCGCGCGAGTTCGGTCGCGGCCATGTCACCCGACGCGCGATTGATTGTCGCCGTTGGTCCGTCGGGTTTCGATGACACCGCAGGCGCGACGCGCGGGATCGTGCTGGACGCGGAGACGGGCGCCGTGCTCGACGTGTTGAGCGTGCCCGTCGTGTCCGGCGGCAGCGCCGAACGCACCGCGGCGTTCACCGGTGACGGCCGCTGGCTGATCGTGGCCGTGGGCAGTCCGCCGACCCAAGGGGCCGGCACGGACAAGGTCGCCGTCTTCGACGCCAAGCACCTCGACGTACCGCCGCGAGTGATGACGTTGCCGGATCCGGTCGTGGCGCTGGCAGCGGGAACGTCGACATTCGCCGTCCGCACGGACGCGGGCGAACTCGACCTCGTCGATCCCACCTCCATGTCGGTGCTGGACAGCGGACATCAAGCGTCGCTCGCGTCGCCGAACCCGGCGGTCGGTGTCGGACGGACGCCGATCGCGCTGTCGCCAGACGGCACGCGGCTCGCTGTCCTCAGCGAGCGCCGTCTCAGCCTGCCGCTGCTGCTGGACACCGATGCGCTCGGCGCCACGCCACACCCGGCGGCCGACCTCGGCAATGACGTCAACGTCATGGCGTTCTCACCGGGCAGCGATCTGCTGGCTGCGGGTGGATCGACAGGATTCATCGAGGTCGTCCACGCCTCCGACGGGACGGAGGCGCTGCGGCTGACGGGCAACTCGGGTCAGGTCATGAGCCTCGACTGGTCGAGTGCCGGGGACGGCGCCCTGTTCGCCGCCGGACTCGACTCGCAGATCGTGGCCTACGACACGAGCCTGACCTCGCGAATGGTGACACCGTCGGGGCCGATGCCGCTCCGGGCCAACGACATGGCCCCGTTCGGCGACGTCCTCATCGGCCTGCGACCGGCCGAGGGCGATGGACCGGAATCCAAGGTCGCGATGATCGTCGAGGACGCGCGCAACGGCGAAACGCTTCGCACGGTGCCGCTCGCGCTGAACGACGACGACTACGTCATCGGCTTCACCCCCGACGCCGCCCATCGCACGGTGCTCGTCGCGATCCAGCACGACGACAACACCTACGGCTGCCGGCTGTTCGACCTGACGAGCGGCCGGCGCATCGCCGATTTCACACCGACGCCCAAGCTCAGTCCGCACCAGACGTTCTCGGCGACGCTCAGTCCGGACGGCACGACGGTCGTCGCCTCGATCGCAGACCGGACGCTTGCCGAGATCGACGTCGCGACCGGCCGAACGCTGCGCACGATCACCGTCAGGTTCCAGGGCTCCGGCGCTGCGCGGACGTTGGCGACCCCGGTCGCATTCGGGCCGGACGGTCGAGTCCTCGTGCTCGGCCTCGACCCCGGTGCGCCGCCGCTCCCGCCGCCCGGCTCGCCCGTGGCACCGTCGCCCGGCGGCGACACCTCGTCGGAGGATTCGCGCGCCGTCATGGTCGATCTCCACACCGCGGGCACGAGCGCGGAGATCCGCCTCGGGTCTTTCGGCTACTCCTACGCCTGGGACTGGTCGCCGGATCACCGCAGCCTCGCGATCGGAACCGCATCCGGCCGACTCGTGGTGGTGGACGCAGCGACGATGGCCCAGGTCGGCCAGTACGTCAGCGCCGCGGCCGGCTTCGTCGTCTCGGTCGAGTACTCGCCTGATGGGCGGACGATCGCGACCACCGGCACCGACGGCGTGCTCAACCTCTGGGACGCGGTAACCCTGAAACGGATCGGCCTGCCGATCGACGCACACATTCTCAAGACCTGGTGGACCCCATCGGGCGATCTGTACGGCTACCAGCTCATCGACGGGCCGACGACGCGGCAGCAGCGATTCTCGATGCCGGGCCGCGCGCGGGAGTGGACCGCCCTCGCGTGCGCGATCGCCGGTTCCGATCTGACGCGGTCGGAGTGGACCCACTACGTCGGCGATCGCCCGTATCGAAAGGTCTGCGCCTAGCTTCAACCGAGCTTCAACCAGCCGCTGCGACGGTCGGCCCCTCACCGACAACGAGGGGACACCTCATGAAGCGAACAGTGATCCGTCAGCTCACCTCGGCAGCGGCGTTGCTCGTGACCTGCTCCGCCTGCTCGTCCGGCTCGAGCGGCACCGCCAACTCCGCTGGTTCGACCCCGCCGGCCAACACTCCGGGCTCGACCTCGTCGAGCGTCGTCCAAACCGCTCGGTGTGTGGTCGACAAGGTCACCTCCACCGTCCCGGCTGCGGGGGTGGACACGGCGTTCGGCGTCACCCGGGGGCCGGGCGGTATGTGGTACGCGCACGGCGGCACGATCAACCGGGTCAACGGCAACAAGGTCGACCAGTTCCCGCTCCCCGACGCCTCGACGGCCTCCGCCGGCTGGCTCACCTGGGACGGCAAGAGCCCCTACCTGTGGTTCGCCGACCGCACGAACGGCCGGATCGGGACGATCGACGGGAACGGCAAGGTCAAGGAGTTCTCGGTTCCGGACGGACCCGACGGCGCGGACGGGCCGGCGGCGATCGTCGTCGGGCCAGGCACGCAGGTGTGGTTCACCGAACCGATCAACAGCCGGATCGGCATGCTCGACACGGCGACCGGCGCCGTCACGTTGCGGCCGGCACCCACGAAGGCCGGTGGCCCGCTCGGTCTGGTCCGCGGCCCGGACGGCAACCTGTGGTTCACCGAGCGCGAGGCGAACAAGGTCGCCCGGCTCAACCGCGACGGGTCGTTCACCGAGTGGAAGCTCTCGCCCGGCGCCGTTCCCAACAGGATCGTCGTCGGACCGGACAAGGCCGTCTGGTTCACCGAACTCAGCGCGAACAAGATCGGCCGCATCGACTCCGCCGGACACCTCACCGAGATGCCGTTGGCCGGCGGACCGGTGGGACTCACGGTCGGGCCGGACGGGCACCTGTACGCGGCGCTCTGGGACGCCAAGCAGATCGCCCGCCTGCACGACGACGGCTCGCTCGATCGGACTTGGGATCTGCCGCACGGCGCACTCCTGGTCGCGGCCGGCCCCGACAGCATCTGGGCGACCAACGCGTTCGACGACTCCGTCACCAGTGTGCAGCTGTCCTGCTAGCCGGCGCTGTAGCCACGACGATGCGCCCAGCGCAGGTGTCCTCAGTCGAGCAAAGCAAGGGAATCTGCGCGCACGCCGAGGATGGCTAGTGTTAGCCGGTGACTGATGGTCTCGACCCGGATGAATTGGCAGCCTGCCTTCGGGTTCTCGCCCTGGCTGAGCAGCTTCCGCCGGAGCACCCGGATGCGGTTGCTGTCCGGCGGGCGACCGGTCGGATCTACAAGGCCGTCAAGAAGGCCCGTCGCGATGAGCGGCGCGACGCGATCTCCGCTGCCGACTCGGCGGTTGTCGCAGCGACGGCCACCGGCTCACCGCGGCGCATCGATGACGAGACCGAGGGCATCCCGCTGGTCTCCAACGTCCGAGGGGCCCTCGCGGGCAGCTACATCCGGCCGCGTCCCTGCTACATCTGCAAGCAGGACTACACCGAGGTCGACGCCTTCTATCACCAGCTCTGCCCGTCCTGTGCGGCGATCAACCACAGCCACCGCGACGCCACCACCGACCTGAACGGCCGCCGCGCGCTGCTCACCGGCGGCCGCGCCAAGATCGGCATGTACATCGCGCTGCGGCTACTGCGCGACGGCGCCCACACCACCATCACGACCCGCTTTCCCAACGACGCCGTGCGCCGCTTCACGGCCATGCCCGACAGCCCTGAGTGGCTGCACCGGCTGCGGATCGTCGGCATCGATCTTCGTGACCCCGCACAGGTGGTGGCGCTGGCAGACTCCGTCGCCGAGGCCGGACCGCTCGACATCCTGATCAACAACGCCGCGCAGACGGTGCGCCGCTCCCCGGGTGCCTACGCCCCGCTCGCGGCCGCCGAGGCCGACCCCCTGCCGGACGGCCCGCTACCCGACGTCCTCACCTTCGACCACATCTCCGACGCGCACCCGGCGGCACTGGCCGGCTCGCTGTCGGAGCACCCGCTGCCGCATCTGCCGGACACCCTGCGCGGCGAGGAGATCTCGCGGCTCGCGCTCGTCGCCGGCTCGGCACTGCCCGCCCGCGGCGATGCGGCGATCGACGCGGGCGGCCTCGTTCCCGACCTGCACACGATCAACAGTTGGACGCAGCGGGTCAACGAAGTCGACGCGCTGGAGTTGCTCGAAGTCCAGCTGTGCAACATGACCGCACCGTTCATCCTCGTATCGCGACTGCGGGCGGCGATGGCGGCCAGCCCGGCGCGGCGCAAGTACGTCGTCAACGTCTCGGCGATGGAGGGCGTGTTCTCCCGCGGGTACAAAGGCCCAGGGCATCCGCATACCAACATGGCCAAGGCCGCGATCAACATGCTCACCCGGACGAGCGCGGCCGAAATGGTGAGCGACGGCATCCTGATGACGGCCGTGGACACCGGCTGGATCACCGACGAGCGGCCACATTTCACGAAGATGCGCCTCGCCGACGAGGGCTTCCACGCACCGCTCGACCTGGTCGACGGGGCGGCGCGCGTCTACCACCCGATCGTCCAGGGCGAGGCCGGCGTCGATCTCTACGGCTGCTTCCTCAAGGACTACCAGCGCTCCGCCTGGTAGCGAGGTCACCACGGTGGCCGCGGCGAGGGCCGCGACGGGGAACGGCCGCCACTCGTTTGGCAGCGTGGAGAAGACTGTCTAATCGTGCTCCTGACGATCACGACGACTCACGAACCGGCTGCCGACCTCGGCTACCTGCTGCACAAGCACCCCGGTCGGGTTCAGTCGTTCGACGAATCGGTGGGCACGTCGCACGTGTTCTATCCGGAGAGCTCGGACGCGCGCTGCACCGCGGCCTTGCTGCTCGAGGTCGACCCGATCGGACTGGTGCGCGGGCGCAAGGGCCCGGCCGGGGACGGTTTCGCGCTCGGGCAGTACGTCAACGATCGTCCGTACGCAGCGTCGAGCATGCTCGCGATGGCGCTCAAGCACGTGTTCAGCACGGCCTTCGCAGGCCGGTGCAATGCCCGTCCGGAACTTGCGGCCGGGGCGATACCGCTCGACATCCACGTTCCTGGAGTTCCGTGCCGCGGAGGGACGGACCTGCTGAGGCGGCTGTTCGAGCCGCTGGGCTGGCAGGTCGAGGCGACGGGCAGCCCGCTCGATCCGACGGTCCCAAAGTGGGGCGAGTCGCGATACTTCGACCTGCGGCTGTCCGGCGATCTCCGGCTCGCCGACGCGCTCAATCACCTGTACGTGCTGCTGCCCGTGCTCGACGACGCAAAGCACTACTGGGTGAGCAGCGACGAGGTGGACAAGCTGATCCGGGCCGGCGGTGGATGGCTGGCAACGCACCCGGAGAAGGCGTTGATCACCCGACGCTATCTCGCGCATCGGCGCGAGCTGACCCAGTCGGCGATGGCGCGGTTGGCCGAGGTCGACGACACCGATCCCGACGATCTCGACAACGCTGTGGAGGGCGCGCTCGTCGTCGACGCGCCCGACCGGCCCGTCCCGCTCGCCGAGCAGCGCCGTGGCGCCGTCCTAGCTGCCATACGTGCCTCTGGCGCGCGGACAGTCGGTGACTTCGGCTGCGGCGAGGGAGTCCTTGTTCGCGATCTGCTCGCCGAACGCGGGATCGAGCGGATTGTCGCCACGGACGTGTCGGCGCGGGCATTGCAGATCGCCGGACGCAAGTTGCGCCTGGACAAGATGACCGAGCCGCAGCGCGCGCGGCTGCAGCTGTTCCAGTCCGCACTGACGTACCGCGACGACCGGCTGTCGGGGCTGGACGCCGCGGTGTTGATGGAGGTGATCGAGCACGTGGACGCGCCGCGTCTCGAGGCGCTCGAACGCGCGGTGTTCGGCCACGCTGCTCCCGGCGCGGTGATCGTGACAACGCCGAACGTCGAGCACAACGTGCGGTTCGAGACGCTGCCGGCCGGGATGATGCGCCATCGGGATCACCGTTTCGAGTGGACGCGCGCGCAGTTCCAGGCATGGGCCGAGACGGCAGCAGCAACGTATGGCTACGCCGTGCGCTACCTGCCGGTCGGGCCGGACGATCCGGAGGTCGGTCCGCCGACCCAGATGGCGATCTTCAGCAAGGCGGTCGCGAAATGACGCGGCAACTCACGGTTCCGGAGTTGAGTCTCGTGGTGCTGATTGGTGTCAGCGGCTCGGGCAAGTCGACGTTCGCGCGCGCCCACTTCCGTGCGACCGAGGTCATCTCGTCCGACTTCTGCCGCGGGCTGGTGGCCGACGACGAGAACGATCAGGCAGCCACGCCCGAGGCCTTCGAGCTGCTGCACTACATCGTCGGCAAGCGACTGAAGGCCGGCCGGCTGACCGTCGTCGATGCCACCAACGTCCAGCCCGACGCACGCAAGCAGCTGGTCGCGGTCGCGAAGGAGTACGACGTCCTTCCCGTGGCCGTCGTCCTCGACGTGGCCGAGAGCGTATGCGTCGCCAGGAACGCGACTCGTCCCGATCGTGACTTCGGGGCACACGTCATCCGCCGTCAGCGTGACCAGCTGCGCCGCGGCCTGAAGGGTTTGCAGCGCGAGGGCTTCCGCACCGTGCACACGTTGCGCGACGACGAGGTCGCGGACGTCACGATCACCCGGACGAAGCTGTACAACGACCTGCGGCACGAGCACGGACCGTTCGACGTCATCGGTGACATTCACGGCTGCCGCGTGGAACTCGAACTGCTCCTCGTCGAGCTCGGCTACCGGATCGGCCGGGATGGCGAGGGCCGTGCGATCAGCGCGCACCACGACGGGCGCCGAGCCGTGTTCGTCGGCGACTTGGTCGACCGCGGCCCGGACACGCCCGGTGTGCTGCGCCTGGTGATGGGGATGGTCGCCGCCGGTGACGCGTTCTGCGTGCCGGGAAATCACGAGAACAAGCTGCTGCGCGCGCTGCGCGGCCGCAACGTGCAAGTCACCCACGGCCTGGCCGAATCCCTGGCGCAGCTGGCTGCCGAGCCCGACGACTTCCGCGCCGAGGTCGAGCGGTTCATGGACGGCCTCATCAGCCACTACGTGCTGGACGACGGGCGGCTCGTCGTGTCGCACGCCGGCCTGACCGAGCGCTACCAGGGGCGCGCGTCGGGGCGGGTGCGGGAATTCTGCTTGTACGGGCAGACGACAGGGGAGACCGACGAGTACGGGCTGCCGGTGCGGTATCCGTGGGCGCAGGAGTACCGCGGCAAGGCGATGGTCCTCTACGGCCACACTCCGGTGCCGGTGCCCGAGTGGATCAACAACACCCTGTGTCTCGATACCGGCTGCGTCTTCGGTGGACGGCTGAGCGCGCTGCGGTATCCCGAGCGAGAGATCGTCTCCGTTCCGGCCGCGAAGGTCTACTACGAACCGGCAAAGCGCT
>JAVHVB010000344.1:0-4078 GCA_032160775.1 Pseudonocardiales bacterium
CCGGCTCGAGCACGAATGGCTGCCCAACCTGGACCGGGTGCTCGACGCCGTCGACCGGATTCTGGAGTTCTGAGCATGGCTGTCATGCAGTTCAAGCTGCCCGACCTCGGCGAGGGCTTGACCGAGGGCGACATCCTGAAATGGACGGTGGCAGTCGGCGACACCATCGACGTCAACGACACGATCGCCGAGGTGGAAACCGTCAAGGCCGCCGTCGAGCTGCCGTCCCCGTGGGCGGGCGTGGTCACCGCGCTGCACGCGGCCGAGGGTGAGACGGTGCCGGTCGGCACGCCGATCATCTCGATCGACACCGGCGGCGCAGCCGGCGCCGCGGACCTCGCGCGCTCACCCGCCGCGGCGAACGCAGCCGCCGGCGCGGACCTCGTCCCCGGCCTGCCCGGCGAGACCGGCAGCGCGGTGCCCGGCGAGGAGAAGCAGCTGACCCTGGTCGGCTACGGGCCGCGCGAGGAGGCCGGCGGGCGGCGGCGGCGCCGCGGCGCGGCAGCCGCCGGGGCGCAGACCGCGTTCAACGTCCCGCCCGGGGCGGCGGACAACGAGACCCCGCCGCCGCACGTCGAGGAGCCGGAAGAACCGGTGCGTGGCCGGGCTGCCGCGCACCGCGTGCTGGCCAAGCCCCCGATCCGCAAACTCGCGAAGTCGCTGGGCGTCGACCTGGGGGCGGTCACGCCGACCGGGCCGAACGGCACGATCTCGCGAGACGACGTGCAGTCGGCGGCCAACGGCACTGATCCGTCGGCCGCCTCCGGCGCTGATCCGTCGGCCGCCTCCGGCGCTGCCCGGCACGCCGGTGCGCGCGAGACGCGCGTCCCCATCAAGAGCGTGCGCAAGCACATGGCCGCGGCCATGGTGGCCTCCGCGTTCACCGCGCCGCACGTCACCGAGTTCCTGACCTGCGATGTCACGGCGACGATGGAGTTGCGCGACCGCATCGCGGCGCGGCGCGACTTCGCCGGCGTCAAGGTAAGCCCGCTCGTCCTCGTCGCCCGGGCAGCCATGCTGGCCATGCGCGACACGCCGGAACTCAACGCCACCTGGGACGACGCCGCCGGCGAGGTGGTGCTCAAGCACTACGTGAACCTGGGCATCGCCGCCGCGACCGACCGCGGGCTGGTCGTCCCGAACGTCAAGGACGCCGACCAGTTGTCGCTGCGCGAGCTCGCCACGGCGATCGGCGCACTCACCGAGACCGCGCGGGCCGGGAAGGCGTCGCCCGCCGACATGACGGGCGGCTCGTTCACCATCACCAACGTCGGCGTGTTCGGCGTGGACACCGGCACGCCGATCATCAACCCGGGCGAGTCGGCGATCCTGGCCTTCGGCGCGGTGCGCCGGATGCCGTGGGTCGTCGGCAACGGGGCGGACGAGCGGATCGAGCCGCGCTGGGTCACCCAGCTCGCGGTGTCCTTCGATCACCGGCTGGTGGACGGACAGCTGGGTTCACAGTTCCTCGCCAACCTGGCTGGTCTGCTGACGGATCCGGGGCTCGCGCTGCTTTAGACCCGGGTGACGTTAGCCACCCCGCGGCATATAGGCACGATTCGTTCGGTTGAGTGGATTAGTATTACTCACAAGTAGTTCACTCAAAACAGGAGTCGACAATGCACGCGATCGCCCGCAAGATGCGGCAGCGGCGGGAGAACCGGGACTTCGACCGGGCTCTGCGCAACGCCGGACCGGCCATGCGCCAGGAGCTGTACGCAGCTGCCTCGCGGCAGGGGTTCCGCACCCTCTGAGGTTCCGCACCCTCTGACCCGCACCATAAGCGCTGGAGAACGTGCGCTTGGCAAGCCGATGACATCGGTTCGCTCGCACGCTCGCTCACAGGCGCTGGAGAACGTGCGCTTGGCAAGCCGATGACATCGGTTCGCTCGCACGCTCGCTCACAGACAACCCCCTGCGACCGGTCCCCCGCCGGTCGCAGGGGGTTCTTCGTTCCGGCGCTGGCAGTTACTCGCCGGGCGGGGGTTCGGGCGGCACCCGGTTCGCCGGGAAGATCTGCGCCACGTTGGCCGAGGTGAGCTGGACGAAGACGCCGCGGGCCTCTGCCGTCACCCGCCCGTCCAGCACGATCTGCGCCGAGACGTTCAGCTTGCGGCCGTCCCGGCCGTCCACCCGGGCGCTCACTGCCAGCGGCATCCCGAGCGGCGTCGGGGCACGGTAGCGGACCTCCAGCGAGACGGTCATCGCCGAATGACCGGCCACGAACAGCGCCTGGCCCATGGCGTGGTCGAACAGCAGCGAGAGCACCCCACCGTGCGCCAGCCCCGGCCTGCCCTCATAGGCCGGGCCCAGCACCACGGTCCCCGCGACGCCCTCGTCGGTGCGCACCGTGTGCAACTGCGGCGCAGTCGGATGGGCGGTGCCGCCGACGAGGCTCATCGGGTGATAAGGGCTGTCATGGACGCGGTGTGCGGGCGGCGGGTCGGCCAGCGCGGCGGTGACGGCCTCGACCTGCTCGGCCGCACCAGCCAACTCGTCCTCGGCAGCGCCGGTGCGCACGACGACGTCGCCCAACGCGCGAACAGCAGCGCCCAGCCGGTCGGCGCCGGCCGGCTCCGGCGCGGTCTCCCTCGTCACCCCACCAGAATACTGGAACACGTTCTACTACCCGCGGGCCCGATCCGGCCTGGCCCGCGGAACATCCGCCGGCGGCGTGGAATTGTGGCGAGGTGGACGCGATCGGTAGCGGCGCCCGCGTGCGCGCCCCCGGCTTCATCGTCGGCGACTGGTTCAACACATCCGAGCCACTCGTCCTGACGAGCCTGCGCGGCCGGTTCGTGGTGCTCGACTTCTGGACCTTCTGCTGCGGCAACTGTCTGCACGTGCTCGACGAGCTGCGCCCGCTCGAAGCGGAGTTCGGCGACGTGCTCACCGTCATCGGCATCCACTCGCCGAAGTTCCCGCACGAGGCCGACCCGGTGGCGGTGGCGGCCGCGGTCGAGCGCTACGAGGTGCACCACCCCGTGCTGAACGACCCGGCGCTCCAACTCTGGCGACAGTATGCGGTGCGCGCCTGGCCGACGCTGGTGCTCATCGACCCGGAGGGCTACGTCGTCGCCCATGCCGCCGGCGAGGGCCAGGTCAGCGCGCTCGGCGAGCTGATCCGGCGGCTGGTCCCCGACCATGAGGCCCGCGGCACGCTGCATCGCGGCGACGGCCCGTACGAGCCACCACGCCCGCAACCGTCCGTCCTGCGCTTCCCGGCCAAGGCCGTCCTGCTGCCGGCCGACCGGACCGGCCGGGACCGGGACAGCCTGCTCGTGGCCGACGCCGGACACCACCAGATCGTCGAGCTCGACATCGACGGGCAGCGCGAGCTGCGCAGGTTCGGCAGCGGCGAGCGGGGCGCCCCGTTCGCCGAGCCGAACGGTCTCGCACTGCTGCCCGCGGGCGTCGCCGCCTACGACGTTGTTATCGCCGACACGGCGAACCACGTGCTGCGCGGCCTGGACCTGCGGACCGGCGCGATCACCACGATCGACCTGCCGGCCGCCCTCGCCGGACAGCGCACCGTCACCGGGGAAGTCCCCGCGGCGCTCTCGCCGTGGGACGTCGTGTGGTGGCCCGCGCTCGGCCGGCTCGTGGTGGCCGCGGCCGGCGTCCACCTGCTGCTCGGCGTCGACCCCGCCACCGGCACGGCGGCGATCCTCGCCGGGACCACGGTGGAGGGACTGGGTGACGGGCCGGCGCTCGATGCCTGGCTGGCCCAGCCGTCCGGCCTCGCCGTGGACGGAGACCGGTTGTGGTTCGTCGACGCCGAGTCGTCGGCCTTGCGCCGCCTCGATCTCGACGGCACGGTGCACACGGCGGTCGGCGAGGGGCTGTTCGACTTCGGCCATGTGGACGGGCCGGCCGGCGCGGCCCGGTTCCAGCACCCGCTCGGTGTCACGGTGCTGCCCGACGCGACGGTGGCCGTGCTGGACACCTACAACGGCGCGATCCGGCGCTACGACCCGGCGACCGCGACCGTCGAGACGCTGGCCCGCGATCTCGCCGAACCGTCCGGCGCCGTCGTGGTCGACGGCGACCTCGTGGTCGTCGAGTCGGCGGCGCACCG
>JAVHVB010000345.1:0-7859 GCA_032160775.1 Pseudonocardiales bacterium
ACGACGGCCACCACCGTCCGGCCGGACGGCGCGGACGGCTTCACCGTCACCGACGGCCCGTTCGTCGAGACCAAGGAAGCCCTCGGCGGCTACTACCTCGTCGAGGCCGCCGACCTGGACGAGGCCATCGCGCTGGCCAAGCAGATCCCGGTCGTATCGGGCGGGCTCGAGGTCCGCCCGATCATGACCTTCGAGTAAGCCGGGCTGTGCAGTCGGGCGTAGCGGCTGCCGTCGCTGAGGCGCACCGTCGCGAGTGGGGCTACGTGCTCGCTGCGACGGTGCGCGTCACCCGGGACATCGACCTGGCCGAGGAGTGCGTCCAGGACGCCTACGCCAGCGCCCTTCGCGTCTGGGCCGAGCGCGGGGTGCCCGCCAAGCCGGCCGCGTGGCTGACCACGACCGCGCGCAACCGGGCTCTCGACCTGCTGCGCCGGGAATCGACCTGGCGCCGGATCATGCCAATGGTGGTGGAGGACGACGTGGTCGACGAGCCGTCCGCCGGCAGTTGGGACACTGACGAGATCCCCGACGACCGGCTGCGGCTGATCTGTACCTGCTGCCACCCGGCGATCGCCCCGGAGGCGCGCGTCGCGCTCACCCTGCGCCTCGTCTGTGGCCTGACCACGGCCGAGGTGGCGCGGGCGTTCCTCGTCACCGAGCCGACGATGGCTGCCCGGATCACCCGGGCGAAGAAGAAGATCGCTGCGGCCGGGATCCCGTACCGGGTGCCGCCTGCCGCCGAGCTGCCGGCCCGGATCGACGCGGTGCTCACCGTCGTCCATCTCGTGTTCAGCACCGGGCACACGGCCCCGGTCGGCGACCGGCTGCGCCGCGGCGAGCTGGTCGAGCGGGCGCTGGACCTGACCCGCATCCTGCGGGCGCTGCTGCCCGGCGATCCGGACGTCGCCGGCCTGCTCGCGCTGATCCTGCTCACCGACGCCCGGCGGGCGACCCGGGTGGACGGCGACGGGCAGCTCGTGCTGCTCGCCGACCAGGACCGCAGCCGGTGGGACCGCGCGGAGATCGCCGAGGGCATCGCGCTGGTGCACGAGGCGCTGCGGCGACGCCCGCCCGGCCGGTTCGCGCTGCAGGCGGCGATCGCCGCGGTGCACGCGGAGGCGCCGAGCTGGGCGGACACCGACTGGGACGAGTTGGTCGGGCTCTACGACGTGCTGTGCGAGCAATGGCCCTCGCCGGTCGTCACGCTCAATCGCGCCGTCGCCGTCGGGTTCGCCCGCGGCCCGGCGGCAGGCTTGGCCGCCCTGGACGAGCTCGCCGCCGAGCCGCAGCTCGCGACCTACGGCTATCTCGCCGCCTCGCGCGCGGACTTCCTGCGCCGGCTGGGCCGGACGGACGAGGCGCGGCTCGCCTACGAGGAGGCGATCGCGCTGACCGACAACGACGTCGAGCGCGAATTCCTGGAAGCGAGGCTGTCCGGCCTCCCCCGTTGAGTGGGAATGGCAGGATCGCCCCGTGAGCGACAACGCGGACGTCATCGTCGTCGGGGCCGGGCTGGCGGGACTCGTGGCCGCTTATGAGCTGAGCCAGGCCGGCAAGCGGGTGCTGGTGATCGACCAGGAGAACCGGAACAACCTGGGCGGGCAGGCCTTCTGGTCGCTGGGCGGCCTGTTTCTCGTGGACAGCCCCGAGCAGCGCCGGATGGGCGTGCACGACTCCCACGACCTCGCGCTGCGCGACTGGCTCGGCTCGGCCGGCTTCGACCGCGACCGCGAGGACCACTGGCCGCGGCAGTGGGCCGAGGCCTACGTCCGGTTCGCGGCCACCGACAAGCGCGACTACCTGCACGCGCTCGGGCTGCGCTTCACCCCGGTGGTCGGCTGGGCCGAGCGCGGCGGCGGCGTGGCCGACGGGCACGGCAACTCGGTGCCGCGTTTCCATCTGTCCTGGGGGACAGGTCCGGAGGTCGTCCGGGTGTTCGCCGAGCCGGTCCTGGCCGCCGAGGAGGCCGGGCTCGTCGTGTTCCATTTCCGGCACCAGGTCGACGATCTGATCGTCGAGGACGGCGCGGTCGTCGGCGTCCGGGGCACCGTGCTCGAAGGGAGCGACCTCGAGCGGGGCAGGGCCTCGTCCCGGGCCGCCACGGGCGAGTTCGAGCTGCGCGCCCCCGCCGTGGTGGTCGCCTCCGGCGGGATCGGCCACAACCACGACCTGGTCCGCAAGAACTGGCCGGTCGACCGATTCGGGCCGCCACCGGAGACGATGATCGCCGGCGTCCCGGCGCACGTGGACGGCCGGATGCTGGAGATCACCGAGCGCGCGGGCGGCAACATCGTCAACCGCGACCGGATGTGGCACTACACCGAGGGGATCATCAACTGGGACCCGATCTGGCCCAACCACGCGATCCGGATCATCCCCGGCCCGTCCTCGCTCTGGCTGGACGCGAACGGCAAGCGGCTGCCGCCGCCGAACTTCCCCGGCTGCGACACCAACGCGTCGATGAAGGAGATCCTCGCGACCGGTGCCGACTACTCCTGGTTCATCCTCACCCAGACGATCATCGAGAAGGAGTTCGCGTTGTCGGGGTCCGAACAGAACCCGGACGTCACCGGCAAGGACCTCAAGCTCACCCTGTCCACCCGGCTGGCGAAGGGCGCACCGGGGCCGGTCGAGGCGTTCAAGAAACACGGCGTCGACTTCGTCGTGGCCGACGACCTGCGCGACCTCGTGGACGGGATGAACAAGATCGCCCGCGGCCCGCAGCTCGATTACGACGAGGTGCGCCGGGTCGTCGAGGCGCGCGACGCCCAGGTCGGCAACAAGTACGGCAAGGACGCCCAGCTGATGGCGATCCACAATGCCAGGCAGTACCGCGGCGACCGGCTGACTCGCGTCGTCAAGCCGCACCGGCTGCTCGACCCCGAGCACGGCCCGTTGATCGCGGTCCGGCTGAACATCCTGACCCGCAAGACGCTCGGCGGGCTGGAGACGAACCTCGACTCGCAGGTGATCCGTCCGGACGGGACCCCGTTCCCCGGCCTGTACGCGGCCGGCGAGGTGGCCGGTTTCGGTGGCGGCGGCGTGCACGGCTACAACGCGCTCGAGGGCACCTTCCTCGGCGGCTGCATCTTCTCCGGCCGCGCAGCCGGGCGTGCACTGGCGGCTATGCCGCGGAGCGTCTGATGACCCGCACCGCGCTCGTCACCGGCGCGTCGTCCGGCATCGGCGCCGCTGTCGCCGCAGCGCTCGTCGGGCGCGGCTGGACGGTCTACGGGACGAGCCGGCACCCGGAGTCGGTGAAGGAACCGATCTCCGGTGTCCACTACCTCGCCCTCGACCTCGCCGACGGCGCGAGCATCGAGGCGTGCGCGGCGGCTGCCGGAACGGTGGACGTCCTCGTGAACAACGCGGGGGAGAGCCAGAGCGGGCCGATCGAGGAACTGCCGATGGAGGCCATCGAGCGGCTGTTCCAGGTCAACGTGTTCGCCGCGGTGCGGCTCACCCAGCTGGTGCTGCCCGGCATGCGCGAGCGCGGCTACGGCCGGGTGGTGATGGTCGGCTCGATGCTCGCCAGCTTCCCGCTGGCCTACCGGTCGTCCTACGTCGCGGCAAAGGCGGCGCTGCGCGGGTTCGCAACCGCGGCCCGGCGCGAGGTGCTGTCCTACGGCGTGGGAATCACCACCGTCGAGCCGGGCTCGATCAACACCGGCATCGGCACCCGGCGCACGCACTACCTGGCCGACGGGTCCCCGTACAGCGCCGAGTACCACACGATGATCGAGCGGCTGGACGCGAACGAGCGCACCGGGATACCGCCGGAGAAGGTGGCCGCGAAGATCCTGGAGGCGATCGACGCCGACCCGCCGCGCTCGTTCTACGCGATCGGCACCAATGCGCCGGTGGTCTTCGCCCTGCGCCGGCTGGCGCCGCGCGCGGTGGTCGAGCGGATGATCGCCCGCCGGCACGGCCTGCCGTAGCGCAATCGTCAGAAGTGGGTGACGGTGATCGCCACCTCGGGCGCGGCGCCGTCGGAAGGGAAGTCGTAGGCCACGCGGACGACGTCGTACAGCCCGTTGAGCAACTGGACGGTTTCCCCGACGCGGGGGACCGGCGAGCCCAGCGGAGACCGCATCGTGACGTGCGCGTCGGTTTCGTCGTCCTCGAGGTAGAACCGCATCGTCAGCACGCTCCGAAACCTACTGCTCGGAGGCAGCGGGACGACGTGTTCTCACTCGACCGGGCGCGGCTGCGGGGGTGGCGGCGTCGGCGGGATCGGCGGCACGGGGACGGCGCGAACGTAGATGTTGTCGACGTACGAGGCAGCGGCGGTGTCGAACGCGCCGCCGCAGCTGATCAGGTAGAGCCGGCGCGGCCCGGCGTGCCCGACGAACGCCCTCGGGTCGATACCGAGCGTCTTCGGCCGGTGCTCGACCCGCGCGACGCGCCACTGCGCGAACGCGCCGCCGGTCCCCACGGTGAGCACAAGGTCGTCACGATGCAGGGACGCGAGATTGCCGAACGCGCCGGTCACTCCGGCCCAGTTGATGTGGCCGGTCAGGACAGTCGTCCCGACGTCGTCGCCGATCGCCGCGCCGCCGGCCCAGTAACACACCTCGTGCACATCGGCCGGTGGCTCCAGCCCGCCGTCGATGATCGGGCAGTAGCTGACGATCGGCGCGCGGACATGCTGCACCGGAATGGCCACCGAATTCGAGCCCATCGTGATCCGGACGGTCCGCACCGGTGCCGGCTTCGTCGGGCCGACGACCGGGACGACCCGTCGCACGGCCAGCGGCAGCCAGGTACCGGCCGAGGGCGCGGCGCCGGCGTCGTCGCGGCCGGCGATCGCGACGAGTTCGGCGGCGGCGACGGCGACGATCGCGCAGAGCACCGCGACCGACAGCCACCAGGCGCGCAGCGTCATCGTGACGACCCTTCCGGCGATCCGGCCCCGGTGCGCCTCAGCGGAAGGCGTCGAGGCCGGTGAGCTGTGCTCCCAGCACGAGCGTGTGGACCTCGTGGGTGCCCTCGTAGGTGTACACGGTCTCCAGGTTCACTGCGTGCCGCAACACCGGGTACTCGGTGGTGATCCCGCTGCCGCCGAGGATCGACCGCGCCTCCCGGCAGATGCCCATGGCTGCGCTGACGTTGGCGAACTTGCCGAAGCTGACCTGGTACGGCGTGATCCGGCCGGCGTCCTTGAGCTCGCCGAGCCGGCGCGCGGTGAGCTGAGTCTGCTGCAGGCTGACGGCCATCTCGGCGAACTTCTTCTGGGTCAGCTGGAAGCCGGCGATCGGCTTGCCGAACTGGGTGCGGCTGCCGGCGTAGTCGAGCGTGCTGGCGAGTGCGTCGCGGGCGGCGCCGGTCACCCCCCAGATGATCCCGAAGCGCGCCTCGGTCAGGCAGCCGAGCGGCCCCTTCAGCCCGCTCGCGCCGGGCAGCCGGTTGGCCTCCGGAACCCGCACGCCGTCCAGGATCAACTCGCTGGTCACCGACGCGCGCAGCGAGATCTTGTGGTGGACGTCCTGGGTGGTGAAGCCGGGCATGTCCTTCTCGACCAGGAAGCCGCGCACCCCGTCCTCGGTGCGCGCCCACACGATCGCGACGTCGGAGAGCGAGCCGTTGGTGATCCACATCTTGGTGCCGCTGATCAGCCAGTCGTCGCCGTCGCGCACCGCGCGGGTGCGCATAGACCCGGGATCCGAGCCGGAGTCCGGCTCGGTCAGCCCGAAGCAGCCGATCAGCTCGCCCTTCGCCATGCCGGGCAGCCACCGCTGTTTCTGCTCCTCGCTGCCGTAGGCGTAGATCGCGTACATCGCGAGCGAGCCCTGGACGCTGACCAGCGAGCGCAGCCCGGAGTCGACCGCCTCGACCTCGGCGCAGACCAGCCCGTACTGGGACGCCGTCGAGCCCTGGCAGCCGTAGCCCTCGAGGTGCATGCCCAGCACGCCGAGCGCGCCGAACTCCTGGGCGAGCTCGCGGGCCGGCAGCGTGCCGTCCTCGAACCACTGCTGGATGTTCGGCCGCAGCCGGTCGTTGGCGAACTTGCGAACCGTGTCGCGCAGCAACCGGTCGTCGTCGGCCAGCTCGGCGTCGAGGTCCAGCAGATCGAGCCGGTCGAGGGCATCACTCATGTGGGAGAACGGTACCCGCCGTGCAGCGCTGCGGATTCGCGGTTCCGGCGCCGAGGTTGTCGAACACCAGGCAGATCCGGTGCTCACCCGGGTCCGCGTCGAGATCGAAGGCGAAGCCGTGATCCCCGGTGATGCGGTACGCCGCGTCCAGCCCGGGGCTGGGCCCGGCGGCCCGCCCGGTGCGCACCGCGACGTCGTCCAGGTACGCGGTGTAGTGGACCGGACGGTCGAGCGCGTCCCGGTCGAAGGCCCATCCCGCCACGTGCAGCCCCGTGTCGAGCGAGCGAACGTGCAGGGCACTGCGCGGGTTGTGGCCGGCGAGCGGGCCGAAGTGTCCGCCGAGCGCGTCGATGATGCCGACCCGGGCCCGTCCGGTGAGGTAGCCCTCGGTCGGCTGCCGGCCGAACTCGATCGTGTCGGCGATTCCGTAGCGGTGCGTGGTGTACCAGCCGGTCATCGACCCGTGGCACACGCTCCAGCAGCGGAACGCCTTGAGCGGCAGGCCGAGGTTGTGCGCCAGCCGGTTGCGGAAGGCCCGATCCAGGGCGCCGCCGTCGGTGGTGTCGACCCCGCGCAGCGGCTGGTGCAGCGAGACGAGGTAGTCCGGCCGCACTCGGAGCAGGAAGTCCCGCATCGCCCGGGTCTCCGGCTCGGACAGCGGGTGCGGCCCGGAGTAGTACTCGCCGCTCAGCGGTTGCCACATGTCGCGCCAGTTCCGGTTGAGATCGACGTGGTGCGCGTTCTGCCGGGTGCTCGCGAGGTCGCCGTCCGGGTTCATCGTCGGCACCACCCAGAGGTCGATGCCCTCGACGGCCGCCCGGCCGTGCACGATCGAGCGGGCGAGCGTGACGCCGGCGTGCTCGTCGCCGTGCATCTGGCCGAGCAGCACCGCCGTCGTCCGCGCCCGTGGATTGCCCAGCCGGTACGCGACGATCGGGCGGTGCTGGACGGAGTAGCCGATCACCCGCCGCTCGTTCACCGGCGTCGCAGCGCTGGGCTCGGCGCCGCGCGCGGCGATCGGGACGAGCGTCGCCGCGGTGAGCAACGCCGTCGCGGCAACCGTGATCGCGGTTCGTCGTCCCATCTGCTCCTGCCCGGCCGGCTCCCTCGACCGTAACGCGGCAAGATCCAGAACGCGACGGCCACGCCGACTAAGCTTCGGCCATGCCGCAGCCGCTGGGATTCGACCCGATCGACCGCGCGGGAGATCTCTGGCAACAACACTGGCCGGACGAGCGGCCCGACGTGTACGCGTCGATGCGCGCCGTCACCTCGATCATGCGCGCGCACCAGATCCTGATCGCCGAACTGGACGCCATGTTGCGTCCGTTCGGGGTCACCTTCAGCCGGTACGAAGCGCTGGTACTGCTGGTCCACTCACACGACGGCGCGCTGCCCCTGTCCAAGATCGGTGAGCGGCTGCAGGTCCACGCGACGTCGGTCACGAACGTCATCGACCGGCTCGAGGCGGCCGGGCTCGTCCGCCGCGAACCGAACCCGCTCGACGGCCGCGGCACGCTCGCGGTCATCACCGACGAGGGTCGCGAGGTGGCCGACAAGGCCACCGTCGAGTTCAACAACTCGCGATTCGCGATGACCGCGGTGAGCCTGCCCGATCTGCACCGGCTGTTCGAGATACTTCGACGGCTCCGGCTCGATGCAGGGGACTTCGTCGAGACGGAGTAACCCGTCGCTGATCGGAGTCGCCATGTGGCACCACATGTTCGTCGCGCAGATCCCGCTGGCCGAGAAGGTGCTGCGCAC
>JAVHVB010000346.1:0-4409 GCA_032160775.1 Pseudonocardiales bacterium
TCGACCAGCCGCAGTACTACCAGTACGACCTGGACCTCGCGAAGGTCTCCGAGGTGTGGCGGCGCGGGTCGGTCGTCTCGTCCTGGCTGCTCGATCTCACCGCGAGCGCGCTGCACGCGAACCCGGAATTGAAGGGGATGGCCGGCCGGGTGTCCGACTCCGGCGAGGGGCGGTGGACGGTGAAGGCGGCGATCGACGAGGGCGTGCCGGCGCCGGTGCTGTCCGCCGCACTGTTCGCCCGGTTCTCCAGCCGCGGCGAGGCGGTCTACGCGGACAAGCTGCTGTCCGCGATGCGCCAGGCGTTCGGCGGCCACGTCGAGCTCGGCACCGGCGAGTAGAGATGCAGCTCGGATTCGCGCTGCCCGTCTCGGGTGCGTGGGCGACGCCGGAGAACGTCGCGACCGTTGCGGAGGAAGCAGACGCGCACGGGTTCCGCGGGCTGTGGACGTTCCAGCGATGGCTGGCCGACGACTCGCTCGCCGCGGTGTATCAGAGCGTCCTGGACCCGATGATCGTGCTCGGCTTCGCCGCGGCGGTGACGTCGCGCGCGCGGCTCGGGCTGGCGGTGGTCAACGGCCCGTTCTATCCGCCGGTCGCGCTCGCCAAGCAGTTCGCGGCGATCGACGTGCTGTCGAACGGGCGGCTGGACGCGGGCATCGGCATGGGCTGGACGGAGGCCGAGCACGCCGCCGCCGGGGTGGCGATGGAGCACCGCGGCCGGCGCTTCAACGAGTGGCTGGACTGCATGGACGGGCTGCTCACCGGCGAGCAGGTCTCCTTCGACGGCGAGTTCTACACGGTGCCGGCGTCGCGGATCGCACCGCGCCCGGTGCAGCAACCGCGCCCGCCGCTGCTGATCGGGGGCAGCGCACCGCCGGCTCTGCGCCGGGCCGGCGCCCGGGGTGACGGGTGGATCAGCCGAAGCCGCTCGACGATGGACGACGTCCGCTCGGCGATTCCGGTCGTGCGGGCCGCAGCCGAGAAGGCCGGCAAGTCACCGGAGGCCGTGCGCTGCGTGGTGCGCGGCGTGACGGTGCTGCAGGACGCGCCGAACGAGGATCCCGACCGCAGCCCGCTCACCGGCGCGCTCGACCAGATCTTCGAGGATCTCGTCGCCTACGCAGCGTGCGGCGTCGACGAGGTGTTCCTCGACCTGAACTTCGACTCCGAACGTGTGGGCAACCCGGCCGCCGACCCCGAGGTGGCGCTCGGGCTCGCCGCCCGGCTCATGCTGTTGGGTGCCGAAACCTTCTGACCAGCCGGCGCCCGCCCAGATCGTGATGATCTAGGTGCGTCCGCTGAAATACAACGGTAGGGCCGTGATCATCGGAGGTTCTGCCTCAGGCGTCGTGCTCGGCGCCGTCGCCGGCCCATTCGGTGTGGAACGACCCGTCGCTGGCTGGCCGGTCCACCCGCTTGTAGGTGTGCGCGCCGAAGTTGTCGCGGAGCCCCTGGATGAGTGCGGCCGGCAACCGGTCGCGACGCAACCCGTCGTAGTACGACAGCGACGAGGCGAACGCCGGGACCGGGATGCCGGCGGTCGCCGCCTGCGCGACGACGCGCCGCCACGACTCGACGCCGTCGCGAACTGCGTCGGCGAAGTATGGCGCGACGAGCAGCGACGCAAGGTCGGCGTCCTCGTCGTAGGCCTCGCGGATCCGGTTGAGGAACCGGGCGCGGATGATGCACCCGCCGCGCCAGATCGTCGCCATCGCGCCACGGTCGACGGCCCAGTCGTACTCGGCCGAGCCGGCCGCGATGTGGTCGAAGCCCTGCGCGTAGGCGACGACCTTCGACGCGTACAGCGCGCGCCGCACGTCCTCGACGAAGGCGTCCCGGTCGGCGATGTCGAGGGGCGCGACGTCCGACCCGAACACGGCACGCGCCGGCTCGCGCTGTTCGGCGTGGCCGGACAGCGCCCGCGCGAACGTCGCCTCGGCGATGCCCGTGATGGGCACGCCGAGTTCGAGCGCGTTCTGCACCGTCCACCGGCCGGTGCCCTTCTGCTCGGCCTGGTCGAGGACGATGTCGACGAACGGCTTGCCGGTCGCGGCGTCCTCGTGCGCCAGGACGTCGGCGGTGATCTCGATCAGGAACGACTCGAGGTCGCCGGAGTTCCACGAGCGAAAAATCACCGCGATCTCACCCGGCGTGGCGTCCAGGCCGTGCCGCAGGATGTCGTACGCCTCGGCGATCAGCTGCATGTCGGCGTACTCGATGCCGTTGTGCACCATCTTGACGAAGTGCCCGGCGCCGTCCGGCCCGACGTGCACGCAGCACGGGGTGCCGTCGACCTCGGCGGCGATCGACTCGAACATCGGGCCGAGCTTCTCGTAGGAGTGCTTCGAGCCGCCGGGCATGATCGACGGGCCGTTGAGCGCGCCCTCCTCGCCACCGGACACCCCGCAGCCGACGAAGTGCAGGCCGACCTCGCTCAGCGCGGCCTCGCGCCGGCGGGTGTCCAGGAAGTGGGCGTTCCCGCAGTCGACGATGATGTCGCCCTCGTCCATCAGCGGCGTCAAGTCGTCGATCACCGCATCGGTGGCGGCGCCCGCCTGCACCATGATGATCACCGCTCGCGGCTTGGTCAGCGAGGCGACGAAATCCTCGAGCGACTCCGACGCGACGAAGGTCCCCTCGTCACCGTGCTGCTCGACGAGCGCCTCGGTCCGCGCGTACGTCCGGTTGTGCAGCGCCACCGTGTGGCCGTGCCGGGCGAAGTTGCGCGCGAGGTTGCGGCCCATGACGCCGAGGCCCGTGACGCCGATATCAGCGATTGCGTCGGTCATGGATCCAAACGTAGTCTGATCACCTACGCGGGGGACACGCGTCCTGGGAGCCGGTCCCCGGACGCACGTCCGAGAGGCGTTGCCCCGTGTCCACCACCATCTGGCCGACCATCGCCGACGCCATGAATTCCGCGCGGCACACGTCGGTGGCGCCGTTGACCTGGGACCCGGTCAACCATCTGCTTTCCCGGTTCACCTTCGGGCCGACCGCCGCCGCCCGGGCATCGCTCGCCAAGAGCGGCCCGGACGCGTGGTACGCCGGCGAACTCGCCAAGGCTGCGCAGTACCGGGGCTACGGCGGCAACGCGCAGGCCGCGGCCGTCGGCCCGCTGCTCACCATGTCGCCCTACGACGTCCGGCAGTGGCTGAAGGCGCACGACAACGAGTACGGCTGGGACGCGATGGACCAGCTCACCCAGGTCACGCTCGGGCTGCAGGGGTGGAGCACCGCGCAGTTGTACGAGACGCTCGTCGACTTCTTCAGCAACCACCTCAACGTGCCCAACCACAACGGCGACGTCTGGAACACCCGGCACGCCTACGACCGGGACGTCATCCGCCGGCACGCCGCCGGATCGTTCACCGACATGCTGCTGGCCTCGGCCAGGCACCCGGCGATGCTCATCTACCTCAGCCTCGCCGAATCGACGAAGACCGCCGTGAACGAGAACTACGGACGCGAATTGCTCGAGCTGCACACGGTCGGCCTGCATTACTCCGAGGACGACGTCAAGGCCACAGCCAAGCTGCTCACCGGCCGCACGCTCGACGAGAACCAGCACTACCTGTTCGACGACTACATCCACTGGGTGGGTCCGGTGCAGATCCTGGACTTCTCCCACCCCAACGGCACGGCGACCGGCGGGCAGAAGGCGGGCGACGCGTTCCTGCGCTACCTCGCCGGGCATCCGTACACGGCGCAACGGCTCGCGCAGAAACTGTGCGTGCGGTTCGTGTCGGACACCCCGTCGGCTGCGCTCGTGAACGCCGTCGCGAAGGCCTACCTGGACAGCAACACGCAGATCCCGCCGATGATCTCGACGATCCTGCGCTCCACCGAGTTCTGGCAGTCGCGCGGCAAGAAGATCCGCCGGCCGGCGGAAAACCTGATCGCGACCATCCGGGTGCTCGGCCTGAAGGTGACCAACTGGCCGGACGCGTTGCAGGCGTTGCACTGGCTGAGCGCCGACCTCGGTCACTGCCCGCTGGACTGGCCGGCGCCCAACGGCTACCCGGACGTTGCCGGCGCGTGGCGCTCGTCCGGCACGTTGCTCGACATCTGGGGCCAGCATCTCGGCCTGGTCGGTGGCTGGTGGGACGGGCTGGCCGGTGCCAGCATCGCCGCTCTCTACGGCGGCGCGCCGGCGAACAGCGGCGACGCCGTGACGCGACTGACGAAACGGATCACCGGCAAGGCGTGGTCGAGCGCGGACCGCGCGATCCTGCAGACCTTCCTCGGCGAGCCGGCGTCCACGCCGATGGGGGGCTCGGTGCTGCGGTGGTGGGCCGAGCCGCTCGCCGCCGTGATCCTCGACGGCCCCCACCACGCCCTCCGCTAGGGCACGGCGTAAGGACACAGACGATGACCGACTTCGACATGGCGCTGCAGAGTGCCGCGAC
>JAVHVB010000347.1:0-3651 GCA_032160775.1 Pseudonocardiales bacterium
GGGGTTCCCCGGCCGGGGCCGCGGCCGCCGCTTCTCGACGCTCGACTGGTCCGTCATTCCTGCACTGTGCTGCCCTTTGCCGGGTGGTGCAAGCTCAGCGTTTCACCGGGGTGAAGTGCCACGCGTGCGCCGGACGGGCGAGCAGTTCCGCGGGTGGCGCGGGAAGCTCGGTACCGGTGTCGTCGATGACGACGATGCGGTCGTCGGCGCTGCGATAGACGTTCGCTTCAGTGGGCGCGTGCTCCAGCACCCAGGCGAGCAGTTCGTCGGCCCGCCCGTCCGCCGCCTTCGCCTCCCACATCAACGTTCGCGTCATGGCGCGAGTTGTGCGCGCTGGAGTTCGACGGTGGGGATCGCGGAGAAGTCGGGCGGTGACGGCGCTGCGCCCTCGCGGACCAGCAGGTCCCCGATCGCGGCGATCATCGCGCCGTTGTCGGTGCACAGCCGCATCGGCGGGATCCGCAACTCGATGCCGGCGGTGTCGCACCGCTCCTGCGCGAGCGCCCGGATCCGGCTGTTGGCCGCCACCCCGCCGACGATCACCAACGTGTCGACGTCCTGCAAGCGGCACGCGCGGATCGCCTTGGCGGTCAGCGTGTCGGCCACTGCCTCCTGGAAGCTCGCCGCCACGTCGTTCACGTCGGCGTCCGGCGTCTTCTCGACGTAGCGCGCCACTGCGGTCTTGAGCCCGGAGAAGGAGAAGGCGAGGTCCGGGTCGCCCGGGCCGGACAGCGGCCGGGGAAACGCGATGGCCGCCGGGTCGCCCGCCTTCGCGGCCCTGTCGATGGACGGCCCGCCGGGGTAGGCCAGCCCGATCAGCCGGGCCACCTTGTCGAACGCCTCGCCAGCGGCGTCGTCGTAGGTGTCGGAGAGATGGACGATCGGTGTGCGCACCAGATCGCGCACGAACAGCAGCGAGGTGTGCCCGCCGGACACGATCAGCGCGATCGAGCGGTCCGGCAGCGGCCCGTGTTCGAGGGTGTCCGCCGCCGCGTGGCCGGCGAGGTGGTGCACGCCGTAGAGCGGGACGCCGAGGGCGAGCGAGTACGCCTTGGCCGCCGCGACGCCGACGTGCAGCGCGGTGGCGAGGCCCGGCCCGGCGGTGACCGCGACCGCGCCGACGTCGTGCAGCGTCAGCCCGGCGTTGCCCAACGCGGCGCGCACGGTCGGGACCATCGCCTGCAGGTGCGCCCGGGCCGCGATCTCCGGCACGACGCCGCCGAACCTCGCGTGCTCGTCCATGCTCGAGGCGAGCGCGTCGCCGAGCAGCACCCCGTCGCGGACGAAACCGACGCCGGTCTCGTCGCAGGAGGTCTCGATGCCCATGACGATCGTCATGTGTCGAGCCCCTTACGCATCGTGACCGCGTCGACCCGACCGCCGGCGTAGTACCCGCGACGCACGCCGATCTCGTCGAAGCCGGCATCGCGGTACATCGCGCGCGCCGCGTCGTTGTCGGCGCGCACCTCGAGGAACGCCTCCCGCGCGCCACGGCGGACGGCTTCGGTCAGCAGCGTGTCGAGCAGGCGCCGCCCGGTGCCGGATCGGCGCGCGGCCGGGACGACGCCGACCGTCATGATCTCGGCGGTGTCGCCGATGACGAGCACGCCGGCCCAGCCGAGCAGGCCGCCGACCGGATCCTCGGCCGCGACGTAATAGCGGTTGTGCCTGTCAGCGAGCTCCGCCCGGTAGCTCGCAGCGCTCCACGCCTCGGTGCCGAACATCTGCTTCTCGTAGGCCATGAGCGCGTCGATGTGCGCGCTCGTCATGGAGACGATGAGGGCAGTAGTCAACGCTGGCTCACCGGCTTGGGTGCGCCGGGCTCGACGGCGTCGGGTCGGCGTAGGTACAGCGGCGTCAACGGTTCTGATTCAGCACCGTTGCGAACACGGTCGCCCGCGATGGCCACGAGCGAGAGGGGGTCCGGGTACCGGTAGGGCAGCCGAGTGAGCTCCGCAGGCCAGTCGTACAGCTCGAGGGCCGCCCCGGACACGGTCGAGACGCCGGTCAGCGGCACCTCCGCCGCGCGAGCGACACGCGGGCCGTCGACCCGCTCGCCGCCGCGGTAGCGGGCCCAGTACACCTCGCGGCGCCGGGCGTCGGTGACGACGATCGAGTCACCCTCGTCCCGCGACTCGATCGCGTCGAGCGAGCACACGCCGTAGGTCGCGATATCGAGCGCCTGGGCCAGTGCCGCCGCGGTGACCAAGCCGACCCGCAGGCCGGTGTACGGGCCAGGGCCGACGCCGGCGACGACGGCGCCGAGGTCGGCGGGCGCGATCCCGCTCTCGGCCAGGCAGGCGGCGATCGAGGGTGCGAGCAGCTCGCCGTGGCCGCGCGGCGCGATCGGTGCGCGCACTGCGACGAGGGTGACGCCGGCGCCTACCGTCACGACACCCGCCGTCACGGCCGGTGAGGAGGTGTCGATCGCCAGTACGAACACGAGGACTCAGCCTAGTTCGGCGATGCGGCGCGCCCAGTCGCCGCCGTGCCCCGCCAACGTCGCCGTGCGTTCGTCGGTGTCCGCGGCGCGTTCGAGGGTGATCTCCAACCGGGCGTCGGCGAGTTGCTCGACGAGCCCGTGGCCCCACTCCACGACGGTGACGGCGTCCTCGGCCTCGACCTCGAGATCGAGGTCCTCGACCTCGGCCAGGGATCCCAGGCGGTAGGCGTCGACGTGCACCAGTGTCGGTCGGCCGGGCAGCCGGGACGGATGCACCCGGGCGATGACGAACGTCGGCGAGGCGATGCGGCCCTCGGCGTCCAGTCCTTCACCGATCCCCTGGACCAGCGTCGTCTTCCCGGCACCCAGCCGCCCGGTGAGGATCACCAGATCCCCCGCGCGCAGCACCGCACCCAGCCGAGCGCCCAGCGCCCGCGTGTCGCCGGCCGTGGGAAGGGCGAGGCTCATACGTAGATCCGGGCCACCCGCGGACCGACCCGGGTGACGATCTCGTAGTGGATCGTGCCGACCGCGTCCGCCCAGTCCTGCGCGGTCGGCTCACCGTCGCGGCCCGGGCCGAACAGCACCACCGGGTCGCCGGGCGCGACGTCGAGATCGCCGACGTCCACGACGATCTGATCCATGCACACCCGGCCGGCCACGGTGAACCGGCGCCCGTTCACCCAGACCGGACCGACGTTGGACGCGTGTCGCGGCACCCCGTCGGCGTAGCCGAGCGGGACGAGCACGAGCGTGGTGTCGCGGGTGGTCGTGTACTCGTGGCCGTACGAGACGCCCTCGCCGGCCCGGACCCGCTTGACGCCGGCCGCTGCGCCGCGCAGGGTCATCGCGGGCGTGAGCCCGAACTCGCCGGCGACCGGCGAGAGCCCGTACACAGCGATGCCCGGCCGGACCAGATCGAAGTGCGCCGCGGGCAGCGTGAGCGTGGCGGCGGAGTTCGCGAGGTGCCGCAACTGCGGCTCGACACCCACCCGCGCGGCCACCTCGAGCGCCTCGCCGAACGCGCCGATCTGCTTGGCGATCGTCGGGTGGCCGGGTTCGTCGGCGTACGCGAAGTGCGACCACACACCGATCACTGCGACCTCGCCGCTCGCCTGCGCCTTGCCTGCGGCGCTCGCGAGATCCGCCCAGTCGGCGACGTAGCTGCCGTTGCGGGATAGCCCGGTGTCCACCTTCAGATGGATCCG
>JAVHVB010000348.1:0-5745 GCA_032160775.1 Pseudonocardiales bacterium
ACTGGGCGGGGCGGCGGTCCAGGTGAGCGCGTTGCCGACGAGCAGCCGGTAGGCGGGGTCGTCCAACGTGCGCGCGGCGTCGCCGGGCTGGATGTAGACGACCCGGCTGCGGCCGACCGTGCGGGTCCACGCCGCCAGCGGCGAGCCCGCCGGGTGCTGCCAACCCTCGCGGCTGAACATCCGGCCGGCCGCGCCCTCGACCGTGGAAAAGTGCACGGAGTCCTCGATCGGGGCGTCGGTCCGCAGCAGCGGGGTGACCTCGTCCTCGAAGACCGGGCACAGATAGGTCTCGTCCACCAGGTCCAGCCCGTCCGCCAGGCCGGCGAGCACCGGGTGCTCGGGATCGATGCAGCTCAGGTGCTCGGCGACGTCGAGCCGGTAGCCCGAGTCCGGCCAGGCGCGGCCGCGCACGGTCCCCGGTTCGTACAGGTACTGCCCGCCGACCAGCTCGGCCCAGTCCGGCCACAGCGGCCAGGACGCGATCGCGTGGTGCAGTACGACGAACCCACCGCCAGCCGCGAGCCGCTCCCGGATGCGAGCGGCGAACTCGCCCGGGGGCAACTCCGGCGGACGGGCCCCGGGCATGTCGTAGTGCAGGAAGACGTCGTACTCGTCGGTAGCCGTCTCGGCCACGTGCTTGAGTGCGTCCGGCTGCTCGACCCAGACCACGTCACAGGGCAGTGCATCAAGAAACCGTGCGAACGCTGAACGGTCGAACGAGTGCCCGCCAGTCAGTGCCAGGACCCTCATCCGGCGTCCCCTTTGGTCAGCCATAGGTCCCGAATTTACTGGGCCGTATGGTCTACTGGACCTGCTACGCGCGGCCTTCCGGCACCGCCGAAATCATCTTGTGAGCGCGACTCGCCCGCAGACTGTTGACTAACTATCTGTAGACGGCCTACATTATCGCAACTGTTGTGGGACTCAAGTTACCCGAACAGTCGCACTCCCGTAAACCACGGCCGCCAGTCACGGCGCCGGTTACAGAAGCCAATCGAGGGGAACGTCTTGAAACCACGTCTCGTAGGTGCCGCCGTCGGACTGGTTGCCGTCCTGGCGATGTCCGCGTGCAGCAAGAGCAGCTCAAGCAATAACAACACCGGCAGCAACACGACGCCGGCGGGCGGGCAGACCACCTCGGCCGCCACCGACCCGGCGCTGCAGGCCGCGGCCCAGCGGGTTCAGGACGCGCTGACGGAGCCGACCAGCGTCGGTGTCACCGAGCCGCTGAGCAAGAAGCCGGATGCCGGCAAGAACATCACCTACCTCCAGTGCGGCGTCGGCATCTGCCAGCAGATCGGCGACGAGCTGACCAACGCCGTCAAGCTGCTCGGCTGGCACATGACCTTCGTCGACCAGGGCACCACGCCCGAGCAGATCGTCGCCGCCTGGGACCGCGCGCTGTCGGCCAGCCCGAAGCCGGACGCGATCCTCACCTCCGGCGTGCCGAACGTCGTGTACCAGCGCCAGCTCGACCAGGCGCGCCAGGCGGGCATCCCGGTCGTCGACTGGGCGTCGGCCAACAAGCCCGGCACGCCCGGGATCATCTTCGACATCAACCCGGTCGAGGACAACCAGGAGCGCGGCAAGCTGCTCGCCGACTACGCCGCCACCACCACCAACGGCAGCGCGAACTCGGTGTTCATCGATGTTCCGGACTTCCCGACGCTGGTCGCCGAGAGGGACGCCTATGTCGCCGAGATGAAGTCGGTGTGCCCCGCCTGCAAGACGGACACGCTGGACTTCCCGGCCACCGACATCGGCACCAAGGTGCCCAGCGCGATCGTCAGCTACCTCCAGCAGCACCCTGACGTGAACTATCTGACGATGTCGTTCGACGACATGAGCGTCGGCGTCGCCGAGGCGCTGAAGGCGGCCGGCCTGGACGGCAACGTGAAGATCATCGGCCAGTCGAGCAACCAGACCGCCGCACAGAGCATCGCCACCGGCGGCCTGCAGGTCGCGACGATCCCGCAGGGCGTCGGCCAGATGGCGTACAAGGCGCTCGACGTGCTCGCCCGGCAGTTCAACGGCGACAGCCTCGACGCGGACAGCGCCAACCTGCTGCCGATCTGGATCCAGACGAAGGACACGATCGGTGACCCGAACAACCTGTGGAAGGGCCCGGCGGGGTACGCCGACCAGTTCGCAGCTCTCTGGCACGTCAGCTAAGTCCAGTCCCGTGACTGACGCGCGCAGCCAGCTCCACCTGTCCGGGGTGGTGAAAACCTTCCCCGGACAGGTGGCGCTGGCCGATGGCAATCTCGATGTGGCGGCCGGCGAGATCCACGCACTGGTCGGCCAGAACGGCTCGGGCAAGTCGACGATCATCAAGCTGCTCGCCGGCTATCACCAGCCGGACTCGGTGGGCGAGGCGACGATGGAGGGCGAGTCCTTCGATCTCGGCTCGGCACATGAGGCCGATCGGCTCGGGATGCGGTTCATCCACCAGAACCTCGGCCTCGTCGAGTCGATGTCGGCACTGGAGAACTGCGCGCTCTCGCACGGGATTCCGACCGGCGCCCTCTGGCGCATCGACTGGAAGACCGAGCGGGCCCGGCTCACCGCGCTGCTCGACCGGTTCGGCGTGGACGTCGACATCACCGCGCCGGTGGGCACGCTGCCGCCGGCGCACCGGACGATGATCGCGATCATCCGCGCGCTGCAGGACTGGGAGGACTCGGCCCGGCTCATCGTCCTCGACGAGCCGACCGCCACGCTTCCGCGCGGTGAGGTCGATCGGCTGTTCGCGCTCATGCGCCGCGTGGCGTCGCACGGTATCGGCGTGCTGTTCGTCTCGCACCGCCTCGACGAGGTGTTCGAGGTGGCGTCCCGGGTGACGGTGTTCCGGGACGGCCGCACCGTGGCCGACCGGGCCGTCGCGGACCTCGACCACGAAGAGCTGATCCGGACGATGCTCGGCCGCTCCATCGAGTCCTTCGAGACCACCGCCGAGGTCACTGACCCGGTCTCCGCCCTGGATCTGGAGGATGTGGCCGGCCTCGACCTGCGCGAGATCTCGCTCAACCTCGGCGCCGGCGAGATCGTCGGCCTTGCCGGCCTCCTCGGCTCCGGGCGCGACGAGGTGGTCCCGCTGATCTCCGGCGCCCGCAAGCGCTCGGCCGGGCACGTGGGCATCGCCGGACGCACGGTCCCGAACGGAGACCCGCGCTCCGCGCTGCGGGCCGGCATCGCCACCGTCCACGTCGACCGCGCCCGCAACGGCGCGATCACCTCGTTCTCCGTCGGCGAGAACGTCGTGCTGCCGAACCTGCGCTCGCTGTGGAGCGCCGGGTTCCTTCGCGCGAGCCGCCGGCGCCGGGACGCGATGCGCTGGATCAACGAGTTGGACGTGCGCCCGGCCCGGCCCGAAGCCACGTTCCTCAATCTCAGCGGCGGCAACCAGCAGAAGGTGGTGCTCGGCAAGTGCCTGCGGCTCGAGCCGAAGGTGCTGCTGCTGGACGAGCCGACCCAGGGCGTCGACATCGGCGCCAAGGTCGCGCTCTACACGATCGTCGCCGCCCGCGCCGCCGACGGCCTCGGGGTGCTCGTCTCCTCGGGTGACTCCGAAGAGCTCGCCCGGCTGTGTCACCGCGTGCTGATCCTCGCCAGGGGACGCGTCGTGCGCGAGCTGACCGGCGCCGAACTCACCGCGGAACAGATCGACCTCGCCGTCCTCGAAGAGGACCGCGAGCACACGAAGCACGTGCGACTCACGCAGCACTCCACCTGACATCAGCCCTCAGCACAATCCACCGACCAAGCTCCTGGAGCCCGTGATGACCAAGATCGCCGACGCAGAGGCGCCGCCCGCTCGCGCCGCAGGCCATTCGCGGCCCAGCGACCGCGGGGCGCGGATCAAGAGCCTGCTCAGCCCGCGGCGCATCGCCGGGATCTACCTGTTCGCGATCATGTTCCTCTACTTCGCGATCAAGATCCCGGACCTGTTCTTGACCCAGACGACGTGGACCACCCTGGCCAACGAGCAGGCCGTGACGACCATCGTCGCCATCGGACTGACGTTCACCCTCTCGGCCGGCGTATTCGACCTGTCGATCGGCGCGGTCGTCGGTTGCGCGGCAGCGGTCGTCGCCTACCTCACCGTCAACGAGGGCTGGAGCGTCTGGTGGGCATGCGTCGGTGCGGTGGTCTTCGGCATCCTCGTCGGCTGCCTCAACTCCCTCATCGTCGTGACGTTCAAAGTGGATTCCTTCATCGCGACCCTGGGCGTGCAGGCGATCCTGTTCGCGCTGCTGCTGCGGGTCACCGAGGGGCAGCAGATCATCGGCCTGCCGCAGAACTTCCTGGACATCGCCGCGTACAAGATCTTCGGCATCCCGATGCCGTTCTACATCATGCTGGGCATGGCGATCGTCGCCTGGTACGTCATGGACATGACCCCGCTCGGGCGCTACATCGAAGCGACCGGCGGCAACCGGGACGCCGCGCGGCTGGCCGGCGTGCGCACGGCCCGGCTGACCTGGCTGGCCTTCATCATCACCGGTGCGGTGGCGGCGATCGGCGGCATCATCCTGCTGACCCGGATCAGCGCGGCCGGCCCGGAGACCGGCGGCGACTACATCCTGCCGGTGTTCGCCGCCGCCTTCCTGGGCCGCACCCAGTTCCGTCCGGGTCGATTCAACATCTGGGGGACGGTCCTCGCGGTCTACCTGCTGGCGATGATCACCAAGGGGCTCCAGCTGTCCGGCCAGGATCCCTGGGTCACCCAGTTCTTCTACGGCGCGGTACTCGTCGCGGCAGTCGCGCTCTCCGGCCTGGAGCGCAGGCAGCGCACCGTCCGGCCGACGGCCAAGGCGGCCAAGGCGGGCCTGGCCACTGAGCAGCCTCCAGCCGTCCCCCCGGCCGCGCCGGCGCCGGGCGACAGCGCGCCGTGACCGCAGCACCTGCGCCGCCGGTCGAGGAGTACCGCGCCCGAGCCCGATCGTGGCTCAGCGAGCAGCTCCCGGAGAAGCGCGGCTGGCGCGGCGACGGCTGGGGCACGGGGTCGGACGCCGTACCCGTCTTCAACGTCTACGACGACGCCAGCGGCCGCGCACTGATGTCCGCCGGCGCCGCGTGGCAGCAGAAGAAATACGCCGCCGGCTACGGCGCGATCTCGCTGCCCGCCGATCTGGGCGGCCAGGGCCTCGACTTCGAGTACGAGCGCGCCTACCTCGAGACAGAGGCCGAGTTCGACACGCCGACCTGGGACGAACTGCTCGAGGTGACCATCGATCTCGTCGGCCCGACTGTCGCGGTGCACGGCACGCCGGAGCAACGCGAGCTGTGGCTGAAGCCGATGCTCGCCGCCGAGTTGCTGTGCTGCCAGCTGTTCTCCGAGCCGGGCGCGGGGTCGGATCTCGCCTCGCTCACCTGCTCGGCCGTGCGGCACGGCGACGGCTGGCTGGTCAACGGCCAGAAGGTGTGGAACTCGGGCGCGCAGTTCGCCGACCTCGGCATGCTGATCGCGCGTACCGATCCGAGCGCGAAGCACGCGGGGCTGACGGCGTTCATCGTGCCGATGGATCTGCCCGGCATCGAGGTGCGGCCCATCCGGCAGATGACCGGCGGCGAGTCGTTCAACGAGGTCTACTTCACCGACGTCCTCGTCCCCGATGCAGCGCGGCTCGGCGCCGAGGGCGAGGGCTGGACCGTCACGCTGACCACGCTGCGCTTCGAGCGCGAACACTCGGCGATGATCGTGCGCTGGATCTCGTCCGAACCGCCGGCGATGCGGAACCCCGG